>SFER01000031.1 GCA_004557195.1 Bacteroidales bacterium
CGGGCAGGCAGATGGCAGCCATAAGCCCCGCGCTGCTTACGCAGCGCACTGCACCGAGAAAAAGAGCGAGCGTCAGCGAGCCCCTCCGAGTGCTCCGAGATCTCCGATTGCTCCACCCGCTGCTCCCGCAGCCCCCCCCGGCGCAGCAAAGCGCCCGCCACACCGCTCCGCCATCGGAGCACACGCACCTTGAATCCCCTTGCCGACGTGCCGCCGCATCACGCAAGGCCACCTTCCATCTCGCCCCACAGCAAGCGCTGCCGCGCTGAATCAAATGCTTAGTATTGGGCGTATTCTTTGCGTGCCGCATCTATGCGGAGCATGATAAAGAGGAGTATCGTGAAGCCCCACAGTGCCGAGCCGCCATAGCTCAGGAATGGCAATGGAATGCCGATTACAGGGCACAATCCCACCACCATCCCGATGTTAATCGAGATGTGGAATATCAAATAGGAGGCGATGCAATAGCAATACACTCGCCCGAATGTGGTGTGCTGCCTCTCCGCTATGCTTATTGTGCGCAGAATGAGCGCAAGGAACATGAGCAGAATAAATGCCGAACCTACAAACCCTTTTTCCTCGCCTATGGTGCAGAAAATGAAGTCGGTGTGCTGCTCCGGAACATATTTTAACTTGGTTTGCGTGCCGTTGAGAAATCCTTTTCCGATGAATCCGCCCGAACCGATTGCAATTTTGCTTTGGTTTACGTTGTATCCGGCTCCGCGTAGGTCTTCCTCAATGCCGAGTGCCACCTTGATGCGCATCTGCTGGTGTGGCTCAAGCACATTGCTGAACACGTAGTTTACCGAGAACATAAACATTACCGACATCACCGCAAATGATATTGCAAGCACCATCTTGCGGATGTTTTCGTGAAACATCATCACCAATACATACACGGTGATGGCTCCGAGAATTGCGAAGAAAAAGATGAATCCGTTTATTTCCACGCCACACAAATCGAGAATCCATGTGATGAGCGACGCCGCAAGAAGTCCGATTGTTACGTTGCGTCCGGTCTCGGGTGTGCGGCAAAACTTGTAGAGCATGATGTTATACACCAAAGTGATGATTGCAAGCACTGCAAATTCCCCCGAGGGGATGCCGAGTATCATTGTCTCGGTGAATTTGATTGTGAGAATGAAATAGACCACCGCACACAGGGCGCCAAACAGCACCAGTCCACTCATCCCTTCGCGATAGAGCACAAGTATGAGCGAGAAATAGACAAGTGCCGAACCGGTCTCTTTCTGCATAATGATTATGATGATTGGCAAGCCGATTATCAACCCGGCTTTCAAATAGTTCTTGATGCTTTTGTTGAGCACGAAGTTGTAGGCGTTGAAGAGTTTGGCGAGTGCCAATGCTGTCGCCACCTTGGCAAATTCTGCCGGCTGAATACTTATCGAGCCTATTTCGAGCCACGATTTCGAGCCTTTGATGTCGCGTGCCAGGAATATCGTGGCAATGAGCACGAGTATCATTATTGCATAGATAAGATAGGCATAGGTCTCAAACATCCGCTTGTCGATGAGCAAGATTGCGAATCCGATGACAAACGACAATCCTATCCACACAAATTGCTTTCCCGAATATTCCGAGAAGTCGAACATGCTTGCCTGGTCGAAGTCGTAACTTGCCGCGTAGATGCTCACCGCCCCACACACTACAAGAATGAGGTAGATGATAATCGTTATCCAATCGACCGAGCGAAAAACCGATGATATGTTAGTGTTTCCTGACTCCACTGTAGATTATTGTATTTGCTTGAACCATTCGGTCCTCAACCCATTGCCTGCTTGGGTCGATAGAGCCGTTGAGATATTTTTCCATCATTAAGCCGCCGATAGGCACTCCGTAGGTCGCTCCGAAGCCGGCGTTTTCGACATACACGCAGATGGCGATTTTCGGATTGTTCATCGGTGCGAAGCCGATGAATGCCGAGTGGTCGCGTCCGTGTGGGTTTTGTGCCGTTCCGGTCTTGCCACACACTTCCACCCCGGGAAAACTTGCGCCGCGGCATGTTCCACCGGTTACAGCCATGCGCATACCTTCGACAATGTCGGCATAATGCGCCGGCGACACCATCGTGCTCCTTTTCTCGAGAAGATGGCTCGGGAGGGTGTCTCCTTTGATTTCCTTGACAACGTGAGGCGTGATAAAATATCCTCGGTTGGCTATTGTGGCGGCAAGGTTGGCTATCTGGAGCGGTGTGGCGAGGATTTCGCCCTGTCCGATGGCTATCGAGATGATTGTGTTGGCGCTCCAGCGGTTTTCACCATAGATTTTGGTGTAGAACTTGCTGTTGGGGATAAAGCCGCGGCTCTCTCCGGGGAGATCGACGCCGAGTTTGTAGCCATAGCCCATCGACACCATGTAGTTTTTCCACACTTCGAGTGCGTTGAACGGATTGCCATATTTCGAGCGCTTGTCTATCATCGACTTGAATCCCCAGCAGAAATATGCGTTGCAACTTGTCTGGAGTGCCGGCTTAAGATTGATAGGGGAGCCGTGGGTGTGGCATCCCACTCGCAATCCTCCCGACACATATCCGTGGAAGCACGGGAAGGTTGTGCCGAGGTTCACAATCCCTTCTTGGAGAAAAATCAATCCTTGTGTGGGCTTGAAAGTCGAGCCGGGCGGATATGCGCCCATTAATGAGCGGTCGAACAGCGGTTTGCGGAAATTATTCACAAGTTCCCGATAGTTTTTGCCGCGCTGGCGTCCGATGAGCAGTGTTGGGTCGTAGGTGGGACTTGACACCATTGCGAGAATCTCTCCTGTCGAAGGTTCGATGGCAACAATTGCGCCAATCTTGTTCTGCATGAGTTTCTCGCCATATTCCTGCAACTCGATATCGAGACTCAGGATTAGGTCTTTGCCCGATTCCGGCTCTACATCGAGCGAACCGTTGTCATATCGCCCCTGGATGCGTCCGTGGGCGTCGCGAATGAGGATTTCCTCACCCTTTACACCGCGCAACACCTTTTCATAGCTCTTTTCAACGCCCAAGTCGCCGGTGTAGTCGCCGGGCTTGTAATAGTCATCGTTATCGATGTCGCGCTTGTTCACCTCGCGGATATTACCGAGCACATTGGCGGCTGCTATGTGGTTGTATTGCCGGATGACACGTTTCTGGATAAAGAATCCCGGGAAGCGGTAGAGTTTTTCCTGTATCCTGCCGTAATCTTTTGCCGAGAGGTGCGACATAAAGGTTTGCGGGGTGTAGGTTGAATAACTCGGATTCTTGCGGCTGTCTTTCAAGTCGGCAAGGAGATTGTCGAATTGTTGCCGTGTAATCTGCAGCGTGTTGCAGAAATCGACAGTGTCAAATGCTGTTACATCCCGCGGAATCATCATCACATCGTAAGCCGGCTGGTTAAACACGATGAGTTCGCCATTGCGGTCGTACATCAATCCTCGCGACGGGTAGATGGTTTTGCGGAAAAACGCATTGGAATCGGCGTTTTCCTTGTATTTTGTCTCGCAAATCTGCAGTTGGAATAGCCTGATTAGATAGATTAGCACTATCAAGATGATAGCCCCTCCGATAACGTATTTGCGCTTCTCGAGATTATAGTCCTTTCTCATTCCTTGTGCCTATAATACATTCCACACCGAAAATAAGACAGAACGTAATCACCGTGCTGCCGATGATACGCAGGATGAGAAGCCAGGGGTCGAAGAAAGTGAATGCCTGGATTAAGAATATGAGAAAGCAATAGACAAACGACATGCTGCTGGCATATTTCAGATATGCCGACATGCCGATGCTGGCAAGCGATGGCTCGGGGAACACCATGTCGTCTTCGCGAGGAAAATAGAGCGATAAAACGGGGCGGCGGAGCACCGAGAGAATGGTGCAAGCCAGGGCGTTCATCCCCTGGGTGTCGCTGAACACATCAACACTCAATCCGGTGAAGAACGAAAGAGCGATTAGCAGATTAATGTTGATGCTGAGCGGCAACCTCATTATGAAGGTGATAAACACAAACGGCACGGCAATGTTGAAAAGGCAGATGTGGTTGAACAGCACTGCCTGCAACAGCACCATCGCGATAAACAATAGTATGTTTTTAATAATAGTTATGCTCATCGTTGATTGTCTTTCTCTTCGCCTGCTTCGAGCGATTTGATTTCGTCTTTGTTCTTGTTCTCAATCACCTTCACTGTGCTCAACTGGGTGAAATCGGAGGTGAGTTTAACCTTGAGCGAGAAGAAATTCTCGCGGTTTTCGGTCCTGTCGTTGAGGATTGTGCCCACGATAAGCCCCTCGGGGAACACCGCCGAATATCCGCTTGTTACGATGGTGTCGCCTTTCTGGAAGGTTACATGCCGCGGCAACTCTTCGAGCACTGCCACGGTGGGGTCGATGCCGTCCCACACCAGGCTGCCAAAGAAGTCGCTGTCTTTGAGTTTGCACGACAGCCTGAATTTGGGGTTGAGCAGCGAGATGATTCTTGCCGAATGGCTCCCGACGACATTCACGATTCCCACCACGCCGTTTTGGTCAACAACACCCATCTCGGGCTTCACTCCATCGAGTTCCCCCTTGTTGATTGTGATGTAGTTGAATGGCTTGCTGATGCTGTTGTTGATTACGTGAGCCATGATGATGTTGAAATCGTGTTGCACCGAGTCGGCAATGGCTACGGTGTTGTCGCCATCGATGCGGAGGCGATAGTCGTTGAGTTGCTTTTTCAAGTCGATAACCTCCATTTCGAGGTGGGCGTTTCTCACTTGCAGGTCCTCGTTGATGTCCCGGAGGTGGAAATACCCGGTGATGTTGCTCATTCCTCCATACACCCAACTTGCGATTCCATTGGCTGATGTGAGATAGACATGGTGCTGGTAGGCGTTGTTCTTGAAGAGCAACACGCAACTAAGCACCACGAACAGCAGGAACACTATCCATGAGATGTATCTTATTATGAAATTGAGAAGATTACGCACCTTGAAATTCTTGTGTCTTTTAACCTACAACGTGAAGACAATGAATTGAGTGCCAATTCACTGCCTTCACCGTTGTGGTGTGTGGTAGATGTTATCTTATCAAGAAAGAGAAACGACCGATGTTTTTAAGCGCAACGCCGGTGCCTTTGGCAACCGAGTGGAGCGGGTCGTCGGCAATCTTGAATTGGATGCCGATTTTGTCGGAAAGACGCTTGTCGAGTCCGCGAAGCAAGGCGCCGCCACCTGCGAGCCAGATGCCGTTCTTCACGATGTCGGCATAGAGTTCCGGCGGGGTTTGTTCGAGAGCGCTAAGCACGGCGGCTTCGATTTTCGAGATGGATTTCTCGATGCAGTGAGATATTTCTTGATACGAAACTGCCACTTCCATTGGGAGCGCGGTCATTTGGTTAGGACCGTGAACCACATAATCCTCGGGCGGATTTTCGAGTTCGGTGAGTGCCGAACCCACATTGATTTTAATCAATTCGGCAGTGCGTTCGCCCACTCTGATGTTGTGAGCGCGGCGCATGTGTTCGAGGATGTCGTCGGTGAGGTCGTCTCCGGCGATACGGATACTCTTGTTGCACACGATGCCACCGAGCGAAATCACAGCGATTTCGGTGCTACCGCCACCGATATCCACAATCATATTCCCTTCGGGAGCTTCCACATCGAGGCCGATACCGAGAGCGGCAGCCATCGGTTCTTGAATCATATACACATCGCGTCCGCCGGCATGCTCGGAGGAGTCGCGCACGGCACGCACTTCCACCTCGGTGCTTCCCGAAGGAATGCACACCACCATGCGCAATGAGGGCACAAACCAGTGGTTTTTGCTGCTCACCATCTTAATAAGCCCGCTAATCATGAGCTCGGCTGCCTTAAAGTCGGCAATCACACCATCGCGCAGAGGGCGAACGGTCATGATGTTGTCGGGGTTTTTGCCGCGCATTTGTCGCGCTTTTTCTCCTACGGCAATGAGTTTGCCTGTTTTCGATTCGAGAGCCACAACCGAAGGCTCGTCGATAACTATCTTATCGTCGTGGATAATGATAGTATTGGCAGTTCCTAAATCTACTGCTATTTCTTGGGTGAATGAAAACCATCCCATCGTAATTCTCTTTTAAAAGTTTAGTGTTTAAAGTGTCTGATTCCGGTCATCACCATCGCCATGTCGTGGGCGTTGCAGAAATCGACCGATTCGTTGTCTCTAACCGACCCGCCGGGTTGAATTACCGCGGTGATGCCGGCATTGTGGGCAATTTCGACGCAGTCGCCAAATGGGAAGAAGGCGTCGGATGCCATTACGGCACCATTAAGGTCGAAATTGAATGAGTGAGCCTTCTCGATGGCTTGTTTGAGGGCATCGACGCGCGAAGTTTGTCCAATGCCGCTTGCCACGAGTTGCTTGTTCTTTGCGAGGACGATAGCGTTGCTCTTGCTGTGTTTCACAATCTTGTTGGCAAAAAGCAAGTCGTCGATTTGCTCGGGAGCGACAGCCTTCACAGTGGCTTGTTTCAACTCCTCGGGAGTTTCGATGTGGAGGTCGCGCTCCTGCATGAGCACACCGTTGAGGGTAGTGCGCACCAATCGCGGAGCCACCTTAGTGCTTTTTTGAACAAGGATTATGCGGTTTTTCTTCTGCTTGAGGATTTCGAGTGCATCGGCAGTGTATGCCGGAGCGATAATCACCTCGAAGAAGATTTTGTTAATCTCTTCGGCTGCCTCTTTATCCACCTCGCCGTTGGTGATGAGCACACCGCCAAATGCCGATATCGGGTCGCCGGCAAGAGCGTCTTTCCACGCCTCAACCACAGTGGCGCGGCTTGCGAGACCGCAAGCGTTGTTGTGCTTGAGAATTGCGAAAGATGTTTCGGTGAAGTCGTTAATGAGGTTTACAGCCGCGTCGATATCGAGCAGGTTGTTGTAGGAGATTTCTTTGCCGTGCAATTGCGAGAACATCTCGTCGAAATTGCCGAAGAAGAAACCTTTCTGGTGTGGGTTTTCCCCATATCTCATCACTTTTGCGCCATCCACCGCAAGGCGAAGGGCAGAAGTGTCGTCTTTGTCGAAATAGTTAAATATGGCGCTATCGTATTGGCTCGACACCGCAAATGCGGCTTTGGCAAGGGCGCGGCGGTCTTCGAGCGTTGTCGAAGCGTCGCCGTTGGCGCGGAGCATGTCGAGGAGCATTGAATATTGTCCCTTCGATGCCACGATTGCCACATCGTTGAAGTTCTTGGCTGCAGCGCGGATGAGCGAGATGCCGCCAATGTCGATTTTCTCGATAATGTCTTCCTCGGGAGCTCCCGAAGCCACTGTTGCCTCAAAAGGATAGAGGTCAACAATCACCAAATCGATGCTTGGGATTTCATATTGTATTGTTTCGCTTTGGTCGGTGCTGTTGTCGCGACGATTGAGGATGCCGCCAAACACTTTGGGATGCAAAGTCTTTACACGTCCGCCGAGAATCGACGGATAGCCGGTGAGGTCTTCCACAGCATCACACTCATAGCCGAGCGATTGGATAAATGCCTGTGTGCCACCTGTTGATAAAAATTTTACTCCGTTTGCATTCAGTAATTCCAGGATTTCGTTCAATCCGTCTTTGTGAAACACCGATACCAGTGCTGTCTTAATTTTTCGATTGCAATTCATTTTTTTATTTCTGCGTATTGTAAATTTTCTTGCAAGACGAGTGGGTTATGTCGGTCGATAATACCACTTTTCCACTCCCGATTATTACTTCTTAATTTTCAATGCAAAGTTAGCAGTTTTTTTTAGAGGTTGCAATTTTATGCCGCATTATTTTTCCTTGCTTGGTAAAGTTTTTTCAAAAGGGGATAACCAAGCACAAAAAGCACTCAATTTGCAAGATTATTTTGCATATTTCGTGAAAAATGACTACCTTTGCACCCGTATTTATTTAACACCAAATTCAAGAAGTATGACTATTGTGTTTGATAGTTCCCGTCTTGCGGAACTTTATTTCAAAGGCAATACTATGTTGGAGGATGGACATAGCGAAAAAGTTGCCGAGAGTTATGTTGATGTTGTTAATGGTTTGAACTTTAGCGAAAGCATTAACAAGTTCAATAGCGACTCAAACATTAGTCTTAACCACATTTCGGACAGCGACACCATCGTATCCTGGATGATTTCGCAATGCAAATGCAATTTGAGAATCCGTCTCGAGCGCACTTGCAGCTTCCCCGAAACGTACGACTGCCACATTGCCGATTTTTCGACAGTTTCGATGTAGTCGAGCGATAAAACTTAAGACTGAAAGAAAGGAGCAACCGACATCAAGGTGTCGATTGCTCTTTTTGATTTCCCCGCCCCGAGACTGAAAAAGGTGGGTGCATCTGTTTCGATACACCTCCTATATTTCGAGACTTTATTTTTTAGCAAAGGACAATGCTTGGCATATTTTCTATATCAAGTTTTACTTCCATATCAAGAGCACTGAAAATTCTGCGCAGGGTTGAAAGACGCAGATTGACACCCTTTTCAATACTGCATATTCTTGCTCTTTGAACACCGATGCGTTCCCCAAGTTGCTCCTGAGTGAGGTTCTTTGATTCTCTTGCCTTGCGAATTGCAAGACCAACGAGATAGTCTTCAACTTTTGCATCGTAGGCATCACGTTCCGGGGTGCCTTTTTTGCCAAGAGTCAAGTCGAGCGCTTCCTCTTGAGTGTACACTTTCATCTTCTCCATTTCTTCATTCATTTTTGCCGGTTTCAAATTAACTTGCTTTTTAATTTCCTCTTTTAGGAACTCTTTTTGCTCTTATAGGAACTCTTTTCCCTCTTTGGTGAACTCTTTTGCCCTTTTAGGAACTCTTTTTTCTCTATGGTGAACTCTTTTTGCGGGTTTCAAATGGTGTGGGCAATATGTCAAGGAGCGATGCTGCAAATTTAATGCGTTGTCGCTTCGTTTTTCTGCATTTTGTCTCAATCCGCGCTTTTTAACTTCACCTTAACACTTCAACCCGGATGAGCACAAAAAAGAGGCTTGGGAGCCTCTTTTTTGTTATGCGAGTGCGAGAATTAAAATCTGCGCTGTGATTACTCTTAGGAACATTGTGAGTGGATAGACAGTTGAATAGGCTACTGCCGGGGCGTCGTTGTTGGCTGTCTTGTTGCCATAGGCAAGTGCCGGCGGGTCGGTGTAGGAGCCGGATATTAGACCCATGAGGGAGCAGTAGTTGATTTTGTATTTCCAGCGAGCGATGCTGCCCACAATGATGAGCGGGAAGAAGGTGATGAGGAAGCCGTAGAGCACCCAAATCAAACCGTTGGCGCTGAATACTGTCTCGGCAAAATGCTCTCCCGAGCCGATTCCCACCGATGCAAGGAAGAGGCATATTCCTACTTCGCGAAGCATGAGGCTTGCACTCGATGAGGTGTAGGTTACAAGGTGCATTTTGTATCCGAAACGGCTTATGAGGATAGCCACTACGAGAGGACCGCCTGCAAGACCGAGTTTCATCGGCACCGACATTCCGGGGAATGCAATGGGGAGCGAACCAAGGATGATACCGAGGAATATTCCCACAAAGAGTGTTACCATGTTGGGCTCGTTGAGGCGTTTCATCGAGTTACCGAGCTTTTCGGCAAGACGATTGATATCATCGATATTGCCCACAACTGTAATGCGGTCGCCCACTTGGAGGGTGAGGTTGGGGGAGGCGAGCAGGTCGATACCGGCACGGTTCACGCGGGTTGCATTGAGTTTGTAACCCATGCGCAGACGCATCGAACCGATTTTGCGTCCATTGAACTGGCTGTTGGTAACGAGGATGCGTCGCGACACCACGGGACCAGAGTTTTGCTCCCATTCCATCTCCTCGATGTGTCCTATTGTCGATTCAAACACCGGCTCATCTTGTGCCGACATCACTATGAGCAGATGGTCGCCATAGTCGATTGTGGTTTCGCTGTTGGGGATTATGATGTCGCCATTTGGCTTCTTAACGCGGGAGATTACATAGTTGCGGTTGATTACGTTATGTATTTCCTTAACCGATTGCCCGGCTATGAGTTTGTTTTCAACCTTGAATGTTACCACGTGTGGCTTCAACTGGCTCTCTTCGTTCTCGTTTTCGATGGCTTTCGACTCTTGCTCCACTTTCACTTTGAAGAAGAGTTTTACAAGAATCATGGAAAGGATAATACCGAGCACACCGAGAGGGTAGGCGGCTGCGTAGCCCATCGACATGCCTTGCACTGCTGTCGTTGCGGCTTCGCTATTGTGCTGCACATCAATAAGGGTCTGTTGTGCGGCTGCAAGACCGGGCGTGTTGGTAACGGCTCCGTATAGAATACCCACAAGGTCGGTGATGCGTATGTTGCCATCGCTGTAGTAGATTATGAGTGTGGCTACGATGTTGAGTGCGATTATGAGCACTGCGAGGCCATTGAGCAGCAATCCGCCTTTCTTAAACGAGGAGAAGAAACCGGGACCCACCTGAAGACCGATTGAGAAGATAAAGAGGATAAGGCCGAATTCTCGCACAAAATGCAGCACGGCAGGATTTACCGACAAGCCGAAGTGCCCAAGCAGAATACCCACAAACAACACGAAGGTAACACCCAAAGAAACTCCAAAGAGTTTCATCTTTCCAAGTCTCACACCGAGGGCTATCGCAAAGGCATATATCAAAACGATATGCGCTACTGAATTGCTGTCGGTGAGAAGAGTTACTATCCAATCCATAGATTGTAAATTATAAACCTAAAAACATATATTACTGAATTCAGGTGCAAAGGTAGTGATTTTTTGCCGCATAAGCAAATATTGTGGCGGGATAGTTGGCTACATCACAAAAAAGGGGTGCGCTCATAGCTTGGAGCGCACCCCGGGGTTGTAAATCAATCTAAAAAAATGATTATTCAAATTCGATAAGAGGTTCGTTGGTTCCGATAACCTGGTCGCACTTCACAAGGATGCGCTTGATTGTAACATCCTTATCGGCGCAGATGTCGTTTTCCATCTTCATTGCCTCATAAACGAGGAGTTTCCCGCCTTTCTTGACAACGTCGCCGGGTTTTACGCTGATTTCAACCACTTTACCGCCCATAGGCGCTTTGAGTGTAGGTCCGGTGATAGGTTCGTTGTCGGTTGGCTCTTCCACTTTCTCTGCCTCGGGTGCTTGTGCCGGTGCGGTAGCGGCATATTCAGCTTCGCGGAGTTTGCGCAAGAAGCCGTTGGCAACATTGGGGAGCAACTCGATGAGGAGGTATTCCTCGTCGTCTTTGGCGAGTTTCACACCGCCAAATTCCGGGAGAACGGGGTTCTCGGGTTTCTTGTAGGAAGAAACATCGTAGGGGTGTTCGGTTGCGTCGCCTGTGATTTGCTCGCGGAATTTAGGATCAACGGGCACCGGAGTGGTTCCGTATTCGCCTTTCACCAATGCCACAAACTGGTTGTTGGTGTTGGTGTAGTCGGGATTGCCGTTGCGACGGTCGAGGGCGAGCGAAACTGCCTGGCTACCCACAATCTGGCTGGTAGGAGTAACGAGCGGAACAAGACCGGCGTCTTTGCGCACCTTAGGAATCAAGCGCATAGAGTCTTCGAGTAGGTCGTCGGCTTTGAGCGCCTTGAGTTGAGCCACCATGTTGGAGTACATTCCACCGGGCACCTCGGCATTCTTGACAATTTCGTTGGGTTTCGGGAAATTGAAGTAGTCTTCGATTGCGTGGCAAGCATCGAGCAATGCAGCCTCGTTGTTGGCTTTGGCATCTGCGATTGCCTTGTCGAAGAGGGCGTCGATATTGGCGGGAAGAGTGTCTTTGAGCGGGTCGAAGTCGATGGGGAAGGAGTCTTTCTTGAGGTCGAAAGCGGCAAGTTGCTTGCGCACATCCTTGAGGAGAGTGCGGATTTTGCCCACAGCTTCCATGTTCACTTCAACTTCTACGCCGAGTTTCTTGGCAAAGATATACACGAGTTCGATAGCCGGAGCTGCCGAGCCACCGCCAAAATACCATATATTAGTGTCGAGGATATCCACACCGTGGAGAATTGCCATGAGTGCCGAAGCGAGGCCATAGCCGGGAGTGCAGTGAGTGTGGAAGTCGATGGGCACATTCACAGCGGCTTTGAGTTTCGGCATCAATGAAGCCACGCGAGCCGGGTTGATGAGTCCCGCCATATCTTTGATGGTGATGATTTTGGCACCCAAGCTCTCGTATCCTTTGGCTTTATCAACGAAATATTCGTCGGTGAAGATTTTCTTAGCGGCAACCGGTTCTGATTTCTTGCCGAAAAGGCGAGCGAAGAATCCTTTTGGCGCTTCGGCGGGAGCCTCTTCTTTGGGATCGACAGTGTAGCAAACAGCGCCATCGGCAATACCGCCAAATTTGTTAATCATAGCGATGGAGTCTTTCACGTTGTTCAAGTCGTTCAACGCGTCGAATACACGCATCACATTGAGTCCGTTTTTGAAGGCTTTTTCATAGAATCCTTCAAGCACGCTATTAGGGTATGGCACATAGCCAAACAAGTTGCGACCGCGAGAGAGCGCAGTGAGCAACGAGATGTCGCCAATCACCTTGTTCACCGAGCGGAGGCGGTCCCACGGAGATTCGTTGAGGTAGCGCATTACAGAGTCGGGCACTGCACCGCCCCACACTTCCATCGCGTAGAATCCGGCATCCTTGTAAAATGGTAGCAATGTGTCGATACATTGTTGATTCAATCGAGTTGCAAATAGCGATTGTTGTCCATCGCGAAGGGTTAAATCCCTGATTTTCAGTTTACGATTCATAAGTATTCTATTTTTATTGAGTGTTTGATTTCAGGTGTTTTAAATCTGCAATTACAAAATTATATTATAAAATCATAAAAATGAAATTTTTATCAACATTTTTTCGATATGTCTCCACTTTTTTATTTCATATATGAAACAAATGAGCCGTGAGATGATTACTTAACAAATTTAAAAACATCCTTTGGTGTGTTAATTTAGCGTTTTTTATAGACATTAATTCAATAATTTTCCTACATTTGCAATGTAAATAGTCTTAGTTGTACCATGTAAAAAGTGTGCACAACCGTAATACGGCTTATTTTCATTTGTTTATATATACAGATTGTATTTTACATTATTAAATTACACAAATTTTATGTTCTGGATTTTCAAAAAATCTAATAGGAAACTGTTTTTTACGACCGATGTTCATTCGCATCTTGTTCCCGGAGTTGATGATGGCTCCGGTTCTGTCAGTGAATCAATTTCGTTAATGGGTAGCCTCAATGATATGGGGGTTGACCATTTCATTATAACTCCGCATGTAACCGCCCGCCGTTTCGAGAATGATGCCACCACAATTGCCGAGCCGTTGGCTAAGTTGCGCAGTGCTGTTGCCGAGAGTGGAATGTGTGTCGAGATAGACCAATCTGCCGAGTATCGTATCGACGATTTCTATGAGGAGAAGGTGTTGAAACCGCGTAATTTCATGCCCATGCCCAATAATCACATCTTGCTTGAGAGCAACTGGCAGCAGGAGCCGCTCAATCTCGATGGCATTGTGTATAATACCTCTACCTGCGGTTATCAAGTGATATTTGCCCACCCTGAGCGTTACCGCTATCTCAACGAGAGATATGAGCGCTACGAGCATCTCCACAATCGCAACCTCATGTTTCAAGTGAATTTGCTCTCTTTCTCGGGCTTCTATGGCAAAACCGCCAAGGACACTGCATTTTGGCTCCTCGAAAGAGGTATGGTGGATTTTGTGGGCACCGATATTCACAATCACAAGTTCTTGCATGCTATTGAGGCTTTTTTGAAGTCGAGAGATTATAAGCGTGTGCTCAAACTGCTTGATAGAAGCGACATCAAAAACGACACCGCCTTTGTGTAGCGGTGTCGGTGTGGGGATATAACTGCTGTCGTTATTATTTTCGAGGGGTGAATCCCATCTCGGCTGCCTTGGCGAGCATATACTCGTAGGCAAGCTCGCGCTCGTTGGCTATTACGCCATCGAGAATGGCATTTTTTATCGCCTCCTTGATAAGACCCACTTCGCGACACGGCTCCATGCCGAAGATTTCCATAATTTCATCGCCGTGGATTGGCGGCTGGAAGCAGCGGAGACGGTCTTTTTCCTCGAGTTCCTCCATTTTTTTGCGCACAAGGGCAAAATTGGCGAGCAGGCGGCGCACTTTCTCGGGATTTTTGGATGTGATGTCGCATTCGCACAAAATCATCAGGTCGTCGATGTCGTCGCCGGCATCGAAAAGCACGCGGCGCACTGCCGAGTCGGTAACCACGTCTTCCACGAGGGCTATAGGTCGCATGTGCATTCCCACAAGTTTCTGCACATATTTCATCTTGTCGTTGAGCGGCATTTTCATCTTTTTGAAGATGCGAGGAATCATCTTCTCACCCACGAAGTTGTGGTTGTGGAAGGTCCACCCGAGTTTCTCGTCATATTTTTTTGTAACCGGCTTGCCGATGTCGTGGAGCAGAGCCGCCCAGCGGAGCCACTCGTTGTCGCTCTTTTGAGCCACACTGTCGAGCACCTGAAGGGTGTGCATGAAATTGTCTTTGTGTCCTCGCCCGTTCACCGTCTCCACCCCTTTGAGGGCTGCGAGTTCGGGAAAAATGAGTTCGAGAAGTCTGCATTTGTCGAGCAGGATGAACCCGATAGAAGGTTTTGGCGAACGCATAATCTTGTACAACTCATCGATGATGCGCTCCTTGGAGATGATGTCGATGCGCTTGCGGTTGCGAGCAATGGCATCGAATGTCTCGGGGAGGATGTCGAAATTGAGTTGGGTGGCAAACCTCACGGCGCGCATCATGCGCAGCGGGTCGTCGCTGAATGTGATGTCGGGGTCGAGAGGGGTGCGGATGATTCGGTTGTTGAGGTCGTCGATACCACCGAATGGGTCGATGAGTGTTCCAAACGTGTCGGCATTTAGCGAAATCGCCATCGCGTTGATGGTGAAGTCGCGTCGGCACTGGTCGTCGTCGAGGGTGCCATCCTCAACTATCGGCTTACGGCTATCGTGGCTGTACGACTCCTTGCGAGCCCCCACAAATTCGAGTTCGAGTGCTCCCACTTTCACCTGGGCGGTTCCGAAATTGCGAAACACGCTCAGCGATGCCGGCTTCATCTGCTTAGCGACAGCCTCGGCTATCTCGATGCCGCTCCCCACCGACACGAAATCGATGTCTTTCGATGGGCGGTCGAGGAAAATATCACGCACATATCCGCCCACCACATAGCACTCACGGTGCATGGAGTCGGCGATACTCCCCACCTTGCGGAACACCGGGTGCTCGAGGCGGGATGCTATGGCTTTGCTGATGTCGTCGCGTTGTATCATAAGTGTCAAAATAGTTCGGATATTTGCTCGGGGAAGTTGGTGAGACATTCGAGGTGGGTTTCACGCACCACATAGGTGTTTTCGATGCCCACCGCTCCCACTTCGGGGATTACAAACTTTGGCTCGATGGCTATCACGTTGTTGTATTGCAACCGGCATTTCGTTCACCTCGATGCCTACGCCGTGTCCCACGAATCCCGCTTTCTGGGCGTGTCCCATGAAATAATCGTCGAGATGAGCCGCCACAGCCATTTCCATCGCTTTTTCGTAGAGGTCGGCGGCGCGGCTTCCGGCATGGAAGTTAGCGGCAAGGGTGTTGCATATATCTATGGAGAGTTGGTGAGCCTGCTTTGCGAGGTCGGAGATTTCTCCGCAGCGGAAAGTGCGCGTCATGTCGGTCATATAGCCATTGAAATTGCCGCACATATCCACCATCACCGAATTGCCCCGCTTGATGAGGGTGCCGTTGCTCCCCACAGGAAGCGACGATGAAAGACCGGCGCCACCCATTGCGAAATCATATGGGGTAGGGTTGTCGGCATTATCTCCCACAAGCAAATTGCCCATGAAAATCTCCATCGACCTTCCGCTGATGCGGAATTGCCCGAGGGAGCCTTCGAGTCGCAGGATGCGCTCAATCTCGATTTGCAATTCGATGTCGCTCATCCCCTCGCGATACACCTTGTTGATGCGGTGGTAGGATTCGGTGTGACGGATGCCACATTTGCGCAGCTGCTCCACCTCGAAATCGGTCTTCACCGCGCGTGCGGCATGCATAATTGCCGAGCCATCGACAATTTCGCTCCCGGCAAAAGCCGCTTCATAGCGTTTCACCTCATTATATGGAGTAGTGTCGAGTTCAACGGCAAGACGTGCGGGAATAGCGATGCCCCTCTTGCCGAGTTCCTCGGCTATGTTTTCAACTTTGCGGATATACACCGTGCAGTCGCCTTTAAGCCCCACCGGACGGCGCACAAAGAACAGTTCCTCGCCATTGGCAGTGATATAAGTGAATCCGCTGAATACACGCGACGAAGTGTAAAACAAATTTGCATTGTCGCAGATGAGAATTGCGTCAATACCTTTGGATTTCAGGGAATCGGCTATCTTGTTACGACGCAGGTCGATTTCCGATTTAAAAGTTGATGGATACATAATTAATATGGTTTTATTTTTCCTTTATATTCATAAAATAATCGACAATGGTGTTGAATGAGTCAAACGACAAGTCGGGATTGGAGCAAGAGCCAAAGCCATAGGCGGCAAAGGCAAAAGGCACCCCGGCGCGGTGAGCCTCATCGCAGTCGCCCTGTGTGTCGCCGATGTATAGCGGATGGGCTATCCCGTTGCGCTCCACAAGAGCCTTGATATTTTCGGCTTTCTGCCATCCTGTTTCTCCAAATGTGAGCGAATCGGTGAAGCAGTCGGTGAGATTATTGAAGCGCATGAAACTCTTCAACCCTCCGGCGCCGCAGTTGCTCACCATGAACAGCCGGTAGCGAGAGGAAAGGCGTCTAATGCCATCCACCATTCCGGGGTAGGGGATGCCGCCCATCACCGGAAGCATCTCATCTTCCACGCCATCCACCACGCGGCAAAACTCCACAGGGTCGAGGGTACATTTGCTGAGGATAGCATTGAAAATCTTGTCGATAGACAGCCCCATATATTGGTGAAGCTGTTCCGGAGTGATATGAAAATCGGGCACACCCATTCGTCGTGCCGTTTCATTCCACTCCTCCGCGTAGGTTGCGGTAGCGTCCCACAGCGTGCCATCCATGTCAAAAATCAGAGCGTCAAAAAAGTCGTTATCCATAAAAAGTGTCATTGGGAGCACAAAGATAGTGCAAACCGAACGCAATTGCAAAAGAAAAGCGAAAAGATTTTCTTTTGCATTGCTGAGGTGCCGCCTATCTTATCGAAAGATAGTGCAAACGAGAGGAAAATCAAAATAAAAACGCAGTTTTGAGTGGATGAGTGGATGAGAGGACGAGTGGATGAGAGTGAAGAGTAGCGGCGGTGGTTGCCGATTGGCGCATCGCGCCGCTACCGATGACGGCACCCCGAAGCGGGTGCTCCTGATCATAGCCCGGCACTTACGAAGTTGTGCCGGGATCAGTGCAATATATAAGGAATGCGTGCCAAAGGTACGCCCCAAGAAACATAGTGGCGGTGTGGCTGCACTTGGTGCGGCTCGCTGACGCAGCGCATAGTTGCCGTAATCGGAGATCTCGGAGCACTCCGAGCCCTCTGGATTGCTTGTTGACGCTCGCACCATGGACGGTGTAGTGGCGTCCGCCTCGCTGACGCTCGGGGTTGCACGCTGACGCTCGATTGGCGCAGCGCAGCGTCTGCCCTCCGCTGTCGGCGGAGACGATGACAAGAGGCGAGCATTTCCGCCATCCCGGAGGCGGTGGCAGGCTGTGCGTAGCCGGGTATTTCGCCGACCGGGGTGTCGGCGACATGCCCGGAGCACCGAGATACACATATATAATTGCCACCCCGGAGGCGGTGGCAGGCTGTCCCGCTACCGATGACTCGTGTGGTGTGGATAATGAAAATTGGACTTGCGGGGTGCGGCGGCTCCGTCGGCAAGTGGATTCAATGTGCGTGTGCTCCGATGGCGGAGCGGGTGCGCTACTGTGTGCTGCGCATTGTGGGGGTGATTTTCGAGTTCTCGGAGCACTCGGAGCACTCGGAGGGGCTCGCTGACGCTCGCTCTTTTTCTCGGTGCAGTGCGCTGCGTAAGCAGCGCGGGGCTTATGGCTGCCATCTGCCTGCCCG
>SFER01000032.1 GCA_004557195.1 Bacteroidales bacterium
CCATAGATAAATCAATAGATATTAGTCGGGCTATGCTTGTAAACACAGTGTATAGTAAGTGCGGCAATATTGATACAATATATAAAGCGAATGCCTTCAATGCTGAAAGCTATTCCGAATATCTTGAAAACACCTGCCGATATGTTCGCACCACCAAGATTAAAGAATTTTGGGATGGCATTGCCACAAACGAATTGAAATTGTCGAATGTGTTTTGTGCCGACACTTTCCGCATGAAATTGCGTAGCGTTGGCGCGCAACCAGATGATAATATCAACACTATTTCATCACATATCGGCGAAAATCTCGAGGCGCTTTCCTATCTCGAACACGCAAGGTGGAATGTTGAAAAACTCATCCTCGGATTCCGTCCGTTGAATGAACAGGAATGGGGGCAATACACATCCAAGTCGAAAGACGAAAAAAAGGTGTATGCCAAGAAGCTAAAAGCACAAAAAATCCACCTTAATATTTGCTCAATAAGCGAGTTGAAGCGTATCGATCCCGGCAATTTCAAATACGATTGCCTCCTGTGTCTCTCTATCCCCCACATCATCAGCAGGGCAAAAAGACTCAACCCGTAGCTACTTTATTCCTCGGGCATCAAGGGCGGCGCGATAGTGGAAGGCGTTGCGCCGATGCTCGGCAAATGAGGCTGTGAAATTGTGGTAGCCGGAGAAATCCTCACGGGCGCACATATACAAATAGTTATGCTCCGGCGCATTGAGCACCGCTTCGAGTGTCGATTTCTCGGCGATGCGTATCGGCGTGGGTGGGAGTCCGGTGTGGCGATAGGTGTTGTAGGGCGACTCCACTGCGAGATGCTTGGCGCCGATGCGGCGCAATGAGAAATCGCCTACGGCAAATTTCACAGTGGGGTCGGCTTGCAGGGGCATTCCCTTGCGCAAGCGGTTGATGTACAGGCGCGCCACCTTGCCCCGTTCATCGCTTTTTGCTGTTTCCTCCTCGACAATCGAGGCTATCACAGCCACTTCGTCGGGGGTGAGTCCCAATCGTTGCGCTGCCTCCATGCGCTTGTCGTTCCACCACTTGTCGTGATAGCCGCGCAGCCTCCTAATCAGCGTTTCGGGAGCCACATTCCAGTAAAACTCGTATGTGTCAGGGATAAACATTGCCGTGGTTATGGTGTCGCCGGTGGCAGCGAGAAAATCATCTGCGCTCATGAGCAATTGCTTGTCGAGCCTCTCGGCGAGTTGCTGCATGGTACGGATGTTGTTAAATGTAACTTTTACAGGCGTTTGCGCATGGCGATACACCCTGCGGGCGGCGTCGATAGGCGTTGTGCCGCTCTCAAACGCATACAGCCCGGCGCGGTCTTTGATTTCCACACCCGAAAGGCGCAGAAGAAATGCTGTGTGTTTGGCAAACGAGGCGTCGCCCGACGATGTGGCGAGCGAATCCTCCAATGCGGCGATGTCGCTTCCGGGATACACTTTCAGTGTGGCGCTCCCGTTGCTCCCGCGGAAGAATCCCGCCGAAACAAGCGCCATTGCCACCAATATCAATGCCACCCAAAACCAGGGGCGACGATAGAATCTTTTCTTATTTTCCATAATCGGTCGCTGCCTTGTGGCAGCCACCACAAAGATACAACTTTTTTTGATACCGACTCTCCTAATCGCTCGTTATGATGATTTACCGGCACACTTTTATCGATTGCTACGATTTAGTTTTGCAAATCCCCGCTTTTTGTTTACCTTTGTCGAATAATCCGTAAACAGTTCACTTATGCTTGCTGCATTGCTCATGATTTTTGAATACATCTTTATCGCGGTCGCCCATCGGCTGCGCATATTGTCTATTCCCTCGCAACGCAGCAGCCATTCCAAGCCCACGGTGAATGGCGGTGGCATTATCGTCCCTCTCGCGGTGCTTTCGCTTGCGCTCATTGGCGAGGTGTCTTCTCCATTCTTTTTCATCGGACTTGCGCTGGTGTCGTTAGTTAGTTTTGTCAACGACATTCATCCGCTCCCCAATTCCCCGCGGCTCATCACCCACTTTGCTGCCCTGGCGTTGCTGATGCTGCAGATGGGGGTGACCCCCTGGTCGATAGCCGCTGTCGCCGCTATGATTGTGGGTGTCGGCATCATCAACGTGTTCAATTTTATGGATGGCATCAATGGCATCACACCGCTATATTCCATTGTGGTTGCCGCCACTCTATCTTGGCTCGATATCAGCCTCGGCTTTATGCCCAATGAAATCCTCGGCACATTGATAGTAGCGCTCATGGTCTTTTGTTGGTTCAACGTGCGCACCAACGCGCTATGCTTTGCCGGCGATGTGGGCGCAATAGCGATTGGATATATCCTCGTTTTTGCCGTTTTCAAGCTCATACTCCACACCGGCGAACCCGGTTACATCGTGCTGCTTGCCGTTTATGGAGTCGATTCGGTGCTCACTATCATCAGGCGCATCATTTTGCGTGAAAACATCTTCAAGGCGCATCGCAGGCACCTCTATCAGATTCTCTCCAACGAGATGCACAACCATCATCTTGTGGTGGCGGCGTCCTATGCTATCCTGCAACTCGCAATCTCGGTAGGCGCGCTGCTCCTCCCGGTGCAATGGCTCACAGTCTATTGCCTCGCCGTTATCGCTCTCCTCGTGATTGCCTATTTCGCTATCCTGCGCTACGCAACCAAATAAAAAAAGGTGCACAGCCACCACGGCTCCACACCCTTCCTTGTTGTTGAGAGATATTGAAACTACTATTTATGAGTACGCGGTAGCAATTTCTGCCGGAAATGACGCATTTTTTCATCTTGCGTTCCGAATTTATTATCCCACTTCCGGCTTCTCTTGCCACTTTCACTTATATAACACTGGGGGCCGCTAAATTGTTCGTGGCAAGAGCAAATTTTGTAAGTTTCTCAAATACAAGGGCGGGTTATCTTAGGAGGATGGCGGTGAGGGTGCGACCCGAGGCGATTCCCATGCGGCGTGCCGAGTAGAGCGCCGGGTCCTCTTTGGAGCAACGCGCGGAGCATTGGATGTTGTATGGCTCGACACCGCAAGATTGCAAGATTTTGATATTTGCCGCGTGCAGGTCGATATGTGCTTTTCCGGTGGCGGCATTTCGGGTAATTATGGTCTCATCGCCGAGTCCGGCAGCGACAAAGTGCTCCACAACTTCATCTCCCACCTCGAAACAGCGCGGACAAATGCGCGCTCCGAGAAACACTCTGATATTTCCGGCGTTGGCTCCGAGCTTCGCCATAGCGGCGATGGTTTTTGTGGCGATGTGAGCCACGGTTCCGCGCCATCCGGCGTGGGCGGCGGCGATTATGCCGGCATCGGGGGCATAGAACAGCACCGGCACACAGTCGGCTGTGTTGATTCCGAGCAGGATGCCGCGTCGTGTTGTAACAATGGCATCCACGCCGTCGAGCGATGGCATTTCGCCTTCCGGCGGAATCACTGCCACGTTGCTTGAATGGGTTTGGTGGGGCGTGATAATGTCGGCTGTGTCGATTCCGAGCATCGAAGCGAGGGCAGCGCGCGCTGTGGCTACATGGTTCGGCTCATCGCCGATGTAATCACACACGCTGTTCCCCGAATATGGGTCGGTAGCCGACGATTCGCCGCGCAGAAGCGTGAACGCCTCCACTCGGCTGTCACCAAAGTCGCATTTTTCAATTTGAATCATCTGCCGGTGTAGTCGTCGTCGATGTGGTCCTCTTCCCAATACTCATCGTCCCACTCCTCCTCTTCGACTGCTTCTTCATCTGAAATCGGTTCGTTTTCAAACACAAATTCGTCCTCTTCCTGCACTCGGTGGCTCATGTCGAGGTCGCGATGAGTGATTTCCACACCGATTTTGTTGTTCTCGTCGTTGATGGTGAGCCACAACAAGTCTTTCAGTTCTTGGATTCCAAGTCCGCTCACCGACGAGATAAACACTGTTGGCACGCCATCCGGGAGGTGTTGGCGCATCTCCTCGATAAGTTCGTCATCGAGCATATCACACTTGGTTATGGCAAGCACGCGCGGCTTGTTTTCGAGTTGAGGGTTGAAGGTGCTCACCTCGTTGAGCAGGATGTTGTATTCCTTTACGATGTCGTCGGTGTCGGCAGGAATCATAAACAGGAGCACCGCATTGCGCTCGATATGGCGCAGGAAGCGCAATCCCAAGCCCCTCCCTTCGCTGGCGCCCTCGATAATTCCGGGGATGTCTGCCATCACAAACGACTGATTGCTGCGGTAGCCCACAATCCCGAGGTTGGGGACAAGTGTGGTGAAAGGGTAGTCGGCAATTTTGGGTTTAGCCTCCGAAATCGACGATAGGAGAGTGGATTTTCCGGCATTCGGGAATCCCACAAGACCCACATCGGCAAGAAGTTTGAGTTCGAGAATCAGCGATTTCTCTATCGCCGGCTCGCCGGGCTGTGCATATCGCGGCGCTTGGTTAGTGGCGCTTTTGAAGTTCCAGTTTCCAAGTCCGCCCTTGCCGCCGCGGAGCAACTTGATTTCTTGCTCGTCCTCGGTGATTTCGCACAGGTATTTTCCCGATTCGGCATCATAAACGGCAGTGCCGATTGGCACCTCGATGGTGCGGTCTTCGCCATCCTTTCCGCTACTGCGGCCGCGAGAGCCCGGTTCGCCGTTCCCTGCAAAGATGTGGCGAGTGTATTTCAAGTGAAGCAGAGTCCACAGGTGTCGATTGCCTCGCAATATGATATGACCTCCGCGACCTCCGTCGCCGCCGTCAGGTCCGCCCTTGGGCAGGTATTTGGCGCGATAGAAATGGCTCGAACCGGCGCCGCCCTTTCCCGAGCGGCACAATATTTTCACATAGTCGATAAAGTTGCTTTCTCCCATTATATTGCCTTTTAGGCGGCAAAGTTACAAATTTTCCTTGAAACTCAAAAATCGCGCTTGCTTCGCCTCGATGCAGTGATGAAAAAAGCCCCATTGCGGGGCTTTCGGTTAGTGGAGGAGCGCGAGGGCTTCCTTGATGCGCCTCATCGCTTCTACGATATTTTCATCGCTGGTTGCGTAACTCAATCGGATGTAGCCGGGAGCGCAGAATGCTGCGCCATCCACTGTTGCCACATGCGCTTTGTCGAGGAGATAGAGAGCGAGGTCGCCTGCATCCTTGATTGTGGTTTCGCCGTCGGTCTTGCCAAAGAACGACGACACTTCGGGGAAGAGGTAGAATGCGCCCTCGGGGTGGTTGATGCGAATGCCGGGAATTTCCTTGGCGAGGCTCACGATGAGGTCGCGGCGGCGCTGGAATGCTTGTCGCATATCTTCCACGCATTGTTGGCTTCCGGTGTATGCTGCCTCGGCTGCCTTTTGTGCGATTGAAGATGCCCCGGAGGTGTATTGGCTCTGGAGTTTGCTATTGGCTTTGGCTATTGCGAGCGGTGCGGCGAGGAATCCGATACGCCAGCCGGTCATGGCATAGGCTTTCGACACTCCATTCACTATGGCAACACGGTCGCGCACCGATTCAAATTGCGAGATTGAGTCAAAGCGTCCGGTAAAGTTGATATGCTCATAGATTTCATCGGCGAGAATGATAATCTCGGGGTGCTTGGCAAGTACGTCGGCAAGCCCTTTAAGTTCTTCGCAGCTATACACGCTTCCGGTGGGGTTGGAAGGCGAACAAAGGATTATGAGGCGAGATTTTGGGGTGATTGCCGCTTCGAGTTGCTCGGGTGTTATTTTGAAGTTCTGCTCAACACCGGCAGGGATTGTAACGCATTTCCCTTCGGCGAGTTTCACCATTTCTACATAACTTACCCATGCCGGGGTGGGGATTATTACCTCATCGCCGGGATTAACTACCGACAGGATGCAGTTGCAAAGCGATTGTTTGGCTCCATTCGACACGATTATTTGTTCGGGGGTGAATTGAATGCCATTTTCGTTTTTCAACTTCTCGCAGATGGCTTTGCGCAGCGACATATAGCCCGGCACCGGGGTGTAGAACGAGAAGTTCTCGTCGATTGCCTGCTTTGCGGCTTCTTTTATGTGGTCGGGGGTAAAGAAATCGGGCTCACCAACCGACAGGTTGATGATGTCGATGCCTTTTGCTTTCATTTCGTTGCTTTTCTGCGACATAGCGAGTGTTGCCGATGGCGACAACGACTTCACTCTCACTGAAATATCGTCCATAGTCATTTATTATTGGTTATTCTTTTTATGATTGTGTGTAGCCCCCGTTTCCGAGGGCTACAATGTTGTTTTTTATTTTGATAAACGCTCAATCACGGCTTTGATGTCGTTGCCGAGTTGCTCGGCGCGCTCGATAGTCGAAGCCTCGGAATAGATGCGTATGATAGGCTCGGTGTTGCTCTTGCGCAAGTGCACCCATGAGTCTTCAAAGTCGATTTTCACGCCATCGATGTCGGTAATCTTCTCGTTGCTGTATTCTTTCTTCACCTCGGCGAGAATTGCGTCAACATTGATTTCGGGTGTGAGTTGCACCTTGTTCTTGGCGATGCTATATTGCGGGTAGCCTGATTTGAGTTGCGATACTGTCTTGCCACTCTTGGCGAGAAGGGTGAGGAAGAGGGCGACTCCCACAAGGGCATCGCGGCCGTAGTGAAGGGCAGGGTAGATGACACCGCCATTCCCTTCGCCACCTATCACGGCGCCGGTGCGCTTCATTTCGGTTACCACATTCACTTCGCCTACTGCCGATGCGGTGTATTGGCATCCGTGTGCAAGGGTTACATCGCGGAGAGCGCGGGAAGAAGAGAGGTTGGAAACTGTGGCGCCGGGTGTCTTGCCGAGAACATAGTCGGCGATAGATACGAGGGTGTATTCTTCAACGAAAAATTCGCCGTTTTCCATTATTATAGCGAGACGGTCAACGTCGGGATCGACAACAAATCCCACATCGGCTTTCCCCGATTTCATGAGGTCGGCGATGTCGGTGAGGTTTTCGGGAATCGGCTCGGGAGTGTGTCCGAATTTGCCGGTCGGCTCGCAATACAGTTCGATTACGTTGTTCACTCCGAGGCGGCGGAGGAGTTGTGGAATCACCACGCCACCGATAGAGTTTACCGCATCGACAGCCACGGTGAAGTTGGCTTTTTTGATTGCCTCCACATCAACGAGGTCGAGTTTGAGCACATCCTCGATGTGTCGGCGGGTGTATGTGTCGTTGTTGAAAACATGTCCGAGGGCATCCACTTCCGAGAAGTCGAAATCCTCGGCATCGGCAATAGCGAGCACTTGTTTGCCTTGTGCATCGTTGAGAAACTCGCCGTTTTCGTTGAGGAGTTTAAGCGCATTCCACTGTTTCGGGTTGTGCGAAGCGGTGATGATAATGCCTCCGCAAGCGCCTTCGGCTACAACTGCAAGTTCGGTGGTCGGGGTTGTTGCAAGACCGATGTTAACCACATCAAATCCCATTCCCACGAGAGTGCCGGTTACGATGTCGCAAACCATCTGTCCCGAGAGGCGTGCATCGCGCCCCACCACGATGACGTTGCTGTCTTTGGTGGTGTTGTTGCGAATGAATTTGGCATAAGCCGCAGTAAATTTCACAATGTCGAGAGGCGACAGTCCTTCTCCGGCGCGTCCGCCAATGGTGCCGCGAATCCCGGATATAGATTTAATGAGAGACATAATTAAAATAGAGTTTTATTGGGTTGTTTAGATTTTGCTTCTGAAATATCTCACTGTGTAGAGATAAGGCACCACATTGGAAATTTCGCTTGAGAAGCCATATTGCGACTTGATTATGAGCCTCACGGTGCAGTCAACACCGAGATAGTCGAGAGGCACTTGGATTCCCGAGCCGTATTGCGACGAAGATGCGAGAGTGAAATTGTTGTAGCGGAAGAAATACGAGTTGTAACCCATATCTTCGGCATTTCCTTCGGCATATATTTCGCTTCCGGTAGCCCATGCGAGGAGCGAGATGCGCATCCATCTGAAATAGATTTCCTCATCGTCTTTTGCGCGGTTGTTTTTGCGGTCTCCGCTTGAAATCACTTGCATATACACATTCCCCTCTTCGTCGATGCGGTAGAATGGCGCGTTTTCCCCCTCCTCAAACACTGTGTCGGCAGGGATTTCGTTTATCACCTTTTGGGTTGCAAGATATGCGTTGGTGGCTTTCCGCTCGTCGGAAAGCAGTTCGGCATAGCTTTTCGAGTCGTCGCAACTTGCGGTGAGCAGAACTAATGATATTAAAGCGAGAGTTATACGGAATAATTTCATAATCGATATATGTTTTTATTGTTTTGTTTCATTGTCGTTTTTGTTGGAGGCTATTTCGGCGGCAATTTTCTCAAATGTGGCTACAGCCTCGTCGAGAGTGCCATAGAACTCGCCGCCCGAGGCGTTTTTATGTCCTCCGCCTCCGAAGTATTGCTCGCAGATGGTGTTTACGGCAAAATCGCCCTTTGAGCGAGCTGAAATCTTAATGTATCCCTCCTCCTCGCGCATGAAGATGCTCCATCTCACGGTGGGGATTCCGAGCGGCATATTCACAAGGCTTTCGGTATCACCTTTTTTATAGTTGTATCGCTTGAGTTCCTCGAGCGACAAAGTGATGAGTGCGCCTTCGGCTTCGGGATACACTTTCATCTTTTGGTCCATTGCATATCCGAGCAAGCGAAGCCTGTCCTCGCTGCTTGTGTTCATTGCGAGGGTGTAGATTCTGTCTTTGTCGATACCCTTCTTGAGGAGTTCCGAGATGATGATGTAGATGTCGGCATGGTTGCTGTTGTAGGAGAAGTTGCCGGTGTCGGTCATCATGCCGGTGTAGATACATTCCGCACACGCCTTGTTTATCTCGTTGAATAGTCCGAGGCGGCAAATCACCCTGAACAGGAGTTCGCAAGTGCTCGACATCTCGGGGAACGAGATTGTAACATCGCAGAAATCCTCCGGGTCGAGGTGGTGGTCTATCATCACCTTGTGTCCTTTGGCGGCAAGCAAGGCATCCGCCATCTTGTCAACGCGCTTGGCTGCATTGAAGTCGAGGCAGAAGATGAGTTGCGCCTTGCGGAGCAGTTGGTTGCCGAAGTCGGTATATTTGCTGTAGATTACTATTTCTTTAATATCGGGGAGGAAGCCGAGCGAGCGTGGCGGCATGTCGGGGGTTACGATGTGCACATTCTTGCCGAGTGTGTTGAGCAAGTGGTACAGACCGAGCGAGGCTCCGATGGCATCACCATCGGGCGACACATGGCAAGTAATCACAATGTTGTTGCTTTCGTGCAAAAACTTGTGAAGTTCCACAATGGGCTTCTCTTTTATTATCTTACTAAGCATTTCCTATTGTATTAAGATGCAAAGATAATGAATCGGCAACCACTTTCAAAATAAAAAAACTGAAATTGAGTAAAAAAATCGGCAAAGGGCTTTTTTTCTCGATGATATTGCCCGCATTAACTCTCTGTTAAGAATATTGTGCCCCGGCTGTGTGTGCCGGGGCTTTTGTGTTCGCCCAGCACGAACGTATTCTAATGGGTGCAAGTCCCTAAGCCGCCCTAACAGTGGGAAGGCTACAGCTGAAGGCAAGGGTGTCCCCGTGTCGGAATTCCCGGAGTAAATCAAGCGGGTATAAGGTGGAAAGAATACGTCCATAACTGGGGAGGTCTCAAGGGCGAGTCCTCAAGGACAAGCAGTAACAACGAACCTTGAGAAGTCAGCAGACGCCGTAGTAGCCGATATGGGTAGGTAAAACAAATCAACAATCGGTGAAGGGCAGAACTTTAACAAAACAAGTGTTCATATTATTTACCAAATGCAAGAAGGAATGCAGAAAACAAAAGAAGACATTGGCTGCCGCCAAAATAGTAGGACGGAATCCGAGAACTATGGCGGAGTGCAGACTTACATGTGGATAGAAGATGATACTCTTGTGGAAGTGCAATTAGGCAAAGGTGATTTGCTTGAACGCATCCTAAGTCCAGACAATTTGCATAGAGCCTATAAGCAAGTTGTTGATAACAAGGGAGCGGGAGGTGTTGATAAGATGGGAACGAGCGAACTGTTGCCATACCTTAACCTCCACTTGGGCGAACTCATCGAAAAGATTAAGTCGGGTAAATACAAACCGACTGCCGTTCGAAGGGTAGAGATACCGAAGGACAACGGCAAGAAGCGTCAGCTCGGCATACCGACCGTGGTTGACCGCTTCATTCAACAGGCGATAAGCCAAGTTCTGACAGAAGAGTATGAACGAAAGTTCAGCGACAACAGTTTTGGCTTCCGCCCCAACCGTAGCGCACACGATGCGATAAAGCGAGTGCAACGTTATGCAGACGAAGGCTACTGCTATTGCGTGGAACTGGACTTGGAGAGATTCTTTGACACGGTCAACCATAGCAAACTCATACAAGTATTGTCGGAAACGATAAAGGACGGACGAGTAGTTTCACTTATCCATAAATACTTGAATGCAGGAGTCATGGTACGACACAGATACGAGGAAACAACCGAGGGAGTACCACAAGGCGGTCCACTGAGCCCAATATTGAGCAACATCCTATTGAATGAACTCGACAAGGAACTCGAACGCAGAGAGCATCCGTTTGTCCGCTATGCCGACGACTGTATAATACTCGTCAAGAGCCTCCGTGCAACCGAACGTGTGAGAGACAGTATTGCCAGTTTTGTTGAAAAGAAACTATTCTTGAAAGTCAACAAAGAAAAGACAGTGATAGGCACACTATTTGGCAAGAGATATCTCGGTTATACCTTCTACTGACTGAAAGAAGGCAGATGCGGTATTACCATACACGAAAAGAGCAAGGCAAAGTTTCATCGAGAACTAAAAGCCATTACCAAGCGTAGCAACGGCAAAGGCTTCCGCTGGTTGAAGGAACGATTGACGGAATACACTCGTGGTTGGATAGGATACTACTATTTAGCAGATATGAAATCATTTCTCCAAAAAACAGAGCAATGGTATCATAGACGCTTGCGCAGTTATATCTGGAAAAGTTGGAAACGCAACCGAACACGATTCAAGAACCTTATGAAATGTGGCATCAGTAGATGGTGGGCATGGCAATGGGCAAATACCCGTAAGGGATACTGGCGTATTGCCGATAGCTGGATTCTACATAGAGCCATAACGAACGAAATGCTTGTTTCGCGAGGTTATCCATCGTTAATAGGCACCTATACCAAATTGCATCGCAATTAAAGAACCGCCGTATGCCGAACGGCACGTACGGTGGTGTGAGAGGTCGGAAAATAACAGTAGTAAAAAAAATACTACGTTATTTTCCTCCTACTCGATTGTCAGGAGTGGTTTTATTTGGGTGGGAACTGGAACGGACAGGATTGTAGATGGGGGAAGCCATCGTTGAGCGATGTGTCGATTTTCCACACCGAGCCGAAATCGAAGTTTTCATAGGTGCTCTCTTTCGATTTGTCGCTTTCGGAAAACTCCTCTCCACACCAGTCTTTGCCGGTATTTTTGAGGAAATAAAGGTTGTGGTGATACCATGTGGTGCCCGATTTGTGGGTCCCGACCATGGCATTGCCATATGCTACCTTGCCGAAATTCACACATCTCACCACTTCTCCGAAGTTATCGACATAGCCTACAATTCCGCCATTGTCATCGTCTTGATCCGATGTTACTTCTCCGGCATTGTAGCAGTCGTGAACCATATAGTTCTCTTCGTCATTCCATTGCCCGTCTTCTTGGTAGCCGAGCAGACCGCCCACATTGGATGCGCTGTTGCTCGAGGATATGGTGCCTCGGTTGCAGCAGTAGCCCATCTCAGCATTGTTGGCTGCTCCGCTCAGAGCGTCACCGTTTATACCCAATCGTCCTATGATGCCTCCCACTTTCGAGTTGCCCGAGGCTGAAATATCACCGTGGTTGGCGCTCTTTAGCACTTTGGCTTTTTGGGCATAGCAATACCCGATTATGCCACCGATATTGCCCTCTTCATTGCTTGTAACATTGCCGGTATTTCCCATATTGTAGATTTCAACTGTAGGTGTGTTCTGATATTTGTAGAGGTAGCCCAAGCATCCGCCAACATTTTTGCTGCCGGTTACATTCCCCATATTCAAGCAAGAGTGGATACTGAAGTTGTTGGAGCCATAATCAATATTTACATATCCTATGATGCCACCGGTGTAGTCTTGCCCTTTCACACTGCCATAGTTAATCAAGTCGATTAAAGAGCCGGTCTTGTACAGCAACTCTCCCACAACGCCTCCGGTGCTCACACCCCAATTGTTGCTCACTTCTGTTACATTGCTCACACATTTTTTCATGCCGCCGCGGGATGATAACTGTAGGTGCCCCACAATGCCGCCCACTCGCGACGCGCCCACCACTGTGCCATCGCAACAGATGTTTTCAATATATGTGTCGTAGGCATATCCGGCAATTCCCCCTATCGATGTTCCGCCCACACAACTCGAGCCGAGCACTTCGCATGTAACTCTGCCTCCGAAACTGCTTTTGAAATTCGATGCCGCGGGGTAAGATTTTATCTGTATGTCGTCATCCGGGATGCTTCCTTTAATTGTTGACGAATGTGCATATCCCACGATTCCTCCGATTGCATCGGGACCTTGAACAATCATATGGGGGTCTATCGAGAAATGGGTGCAGTCGATTGTGCTCCATTCGGATTTTCCTGCGATGCCGCCTGCAAAATTGCTCTTTGCTGTGATGTTAACATTCAACTTTGTGGTTGCCTCGATTTTGGAGTCTCCATCGATGTATCCATACAAGCCGCCTACATATTTGTTGCCTTCTATCGCAATGTAACTGTTATCTACTTGGCAAATGCGATTCGACACCCGCGAGGCACTCCCTTCCATCGCGAGGTTTCCTCGGGTCTTAATGTGTCCAAACAATCCGCCTACATATTCTTGTGCTGTGATATAGGCTCCGATGGTGCAGGATTGCACATTGAGTTTGGAATAACATTCCACTTTTCCGAATATTCCACCCACATAAGATTTCCTGGCGAAAATAGGGGCGACAATCTCACAGTCTTTAACGGCGCTATTGCCTCTAATAGTTGCTTCGCCCGCTATTCCACCGCATTTGTCGCCTGCCGCGTTCACCACCTTTAGGTCTTTGTCTTCTTGCGACACTGTGTGATAAATCGACACATCATTAATGTCGCAACTGCTGTTGAAAATGGCTCCTGCGACACCTCCGGCATAGTTTTCGCTTGCCGACACGCTGAAGAATGTGGTTTCGTAATTCTTGTTGGAAGTGCTGAATCCATCCACTTTAATTGCACCGTCATAGACTTGCCCCACGATGCCGCCCACATAGTTTTTACCGCTCAGTGTGGCAGACAAGCGGCAGTCTTGCACTTTGAGAGAGCCGGTTGCCTTGCCTATGAAAGCGCCGATGTTGGTGTTTCCCTTGATGCTTCCGGCTACTGTAACGTCGGATACCAACACATTGCCACTGCATGAGCCTGCGAGCGCGCCCGAATTTTCGTTAACTCCTTCGATAAGGGTGCTGATGGTGAGGCTTTTTACCTCTGCTCCATCTATCAGCGAGGTGAATAGCCCCACATTGTTGTCTTTGTCGCTACCCGCTCCTTGATAGAAGAGCGTGATTGTGTGTCCGCCGCCATCGTAGGAGCCGGCGAGGGTATAGCCTTGGTAGAATCGTCCCACTGTGTTGTCGCTGCATGCCGGTGCTCTGAAATCTGCTGTCTGCTTGAAATATAATCCTGCGCAGTGATAGACACTATCGCAATACAGTTCATAAAGCAATTGGTTAAAATCGTCACTGCTATTGATAAGATAGGGGTTCTCTTTTGACCCATCGCCATATCTGAAATTCAACAATTTGGATGAGCCGAGAATCTTGTGCACCATTTCATAGCGCACTGTAATGTCGATTTTCCTACCTATGATAGTGCCGTCGGGAAGGGTGGCTGTGAGATGGTAATCACTATCGGGGATTTTTTCATCCTTGGGAATGAGTATGGCGATTATAGTTGACTCGTTTTTTTGCTCAACTTGAGCCTTGAACGTGAGTTCGGAATTGTCGGTTTGAGAGATGAGCGATAATTGAATCTCCTCGGTGCCTTCAGGAATGTTCCACATCGTTTTATCGATTGCAAAACGACTAATCTTGTAGTCGCCGCTTTCTTTCAACTCCGAGCCGATGCTGTTGGTGCGGTATAATTCATCATCGCAACTCGATAATATAAAAGATGCGAGCGATGCAATGATAGCAAATAAGAAAATACTCTTGTGTTTCATATTATGTTGTGTTTATTCTTTGGGTTCATTATCTATTTCCATTTTCGAGTGGTTGGGCACCGGGAAGCAGCCGCTTCGCTCTTCAACCTTCCAAAGGGCGTAACTACTGCTGAAGTCCAAATCGTCATACGACGATTTCTTGCAAAGTTTTTCAAGTGAATAATAATGTCCTTGGTCGAAAAAACTGTCAACTCCGGGGCTTGTTGACTCGAAATAATAATTGTCATAAATCGAGCAAGATATTACAGAATTGGAGTATATCGGCCACATCCATTTATCTCCCACATTAAGGCAGCGGAATAGTTCGCATTCCGCGTCTATTTCACCCGCAATACCTGCGCCGTTGAGTTTGCTGCCGGTGTATTCCCCCATATTGAGGCAGTCGCTTATCATGCAGAATTGCTGGAGATGACCTACGATACCGCCGGGGTTGTCTGAGTTGTTGGCCGACACATTGCCCATATTTACACATTGTGTTATAGATACCACGTTGGGCTGGTAATCATCGCAATTCTCCGCTATAGCATTGACGCCACCGGTGAATGTGGCGACCCCGCCCACAAATGCAACTACTATCGCAGTGCCTCCCGACACTGCCAGCCCGGCTATGAATGCAGCTGTAGAGACTACGAGGCACGCACCGCCGATGACACCATGTACGATTTCATACACTTTTTTCTGGCTTTCCACTTCTTCCGAGCGCAATTTGCGTTCATAGTTGAGGCTATAGTTGAGAGTGTTGGAATTATCCGGCGATGCCTCGTGGAATGCCACCAGAGCATTGAGCCCGGCGTAATATTGAGCCGCAGTGCTTGCATCCAATCCCGAATATAGTTTTTTCGGAACCATAAGAGTGCTTCTCATATTGTCTATGTCGGCTTTGACACCGGCATCTATCTTTTTGGCTTCTTCCGTGATTTGAGCCTTCAATGCGTCGATTTCTTCGGGGTTCACCCATTCGGGAATGCATAAGGCCTTGCCAACCCAGTCATAGACAATTGTGGAAATGTCAAATGCGATTTCAATGCAATGTGCCACTTTGTGTATTCTTTCCCATTTCTTCACATCCGTTACTTTTTTTGCCAGTTCTCCACCCTCTTTAAGAGACTCGCCTGTGCAAGCGATAACCGGACCTGCTATGCCGAGCACACATTCAATTCCTCCAATGATACAGTTTATTGTGTTCATGGTGGTCCACTCGCGCGGGTCTCCCATTTCACCGACAAGACCGCCTGTAATACCATTGCCGCTATTGGTGATATTGCCCGCATTGCAGCAGTAGTTAAGCACCGATTGAGTGCCCGCAAGAGCAACGATGCCGCCCACATAATTGGCAGTAGTGTTCACCTCTCCAAAGTTTTGAGTCGTGAAGATTGTACCCCAGGTCGATTTTCCCACCACGCCGCCTACACAGTCGGCTTTGTTGGCTGTTACCTTCCCGGCGTTCAGTGAGTTATGGATTACAGCCACCGAGGTGTTTCCGGCGATGCCGCCAACAATGCAATTCTCGGCATTGCCTGTTACATCTCCTTTGTTATACACTCCGTAGCATCCGAATTGTGCCTCGCCGCATATTCCTCCCACCGATGTCTCGCCAATGATGCTGCCGTGGTTGCTGCACGACCTGAACATGGCGTTGTTGAAATATCCGTATTCTCTCGATACACAGGTGCTTCCAATTATGCCGCCAACTCCTGTGTGCCCCGATATAATGCCATTGTTGGTGCAGGTGTAAACAAATGCCATTCCCGTGCCGCCCGCTATTCCGCCGGCGCCTATTCCCGAGTTGTTTGTGTCGGAAGGAGAATAGGAGAGTGCTCCCGATATAGTGCCCTCGTTTATACATGACATTATCATAAGGGTGTCGCATGAACCGACTATGCCGCCGCAGCCTGTATATTCCGCCTTGATGTCGGCAAGGTTTTGACACGTTTGTAAGGTGGTGTTTGAGAATATCGAGCCGGCTCCGATGATTCCCCCCACTCCATAAGAGCCATAGACTGCCGTGCCCATGTTGGAACATCCCTCTATCATCACTTTGCTCTCCATGTCGGCAAGTCCCACAAGTCCTCCGATGGCTGCGCTGCCGCTCTTTGCCGAAATGCGCCCTCCCATAGTGGTACAGTTCACAATGTTGGTTTGTGTGCGCTTATTCCCTTGGGTTACAACTGCGCCCAGGATTGAGCCTGCGGCAAAATTCCCGTCGATGGTGGGATTCACCATATTTATATTTCGGAATGTGGCATTTTCGGCATATCCAAACAACCCGAGTCCGCCCGAATCGGGGCGCTTTATCCACATTCCGTAGATTTCAAATCCGTTTCCGTTGTAGATGCCGCGAAATGGATTGTTGTTGAGGTCGCCGATAGGCATCCAGCCATAATTCTTGTCGCTGTTCCATGACGCCTGCTCCAAGTCGATATGGGCTGTTTGTAGAAAATGTGTTTTCGGGAATAGTAGTAAATTGTTGAGCACATGGTCGTTGGCGACATCACGAATGCGCTTCAAGTGGGAGGATGACGACACGATAAACGGATTTTCCGATGTGCCTTCGCCAAACAGTTCCATTAACTCGCTGTATTTGTCGAGCATATCATCTGTTATACCGTTTTCGTCGATTCTAACACGGCATCCGAGTCCGTATTCTTCCCATATGGTATCCCCTGTTTCTGCATCAACTGTTGGCGATAGCAGGTATAGAAGCCGGTATTCGCCCGATTTCAAGCCCCTGTCGAGGTTGAGAATAGATTTCCCGTTTATACGCTTATGGGTACCGGTGCGTGTTATCACCGTCCCGTCGTCTGTGCTAAGTGCAAGTTTGAAAGATGCACTCCTAAAACGTTCCATGCCCGATGTGAGTGAAATACTTTGATGATTTCCCAGGTAATTGTCTTTCTCCGGACCCACTGCCTGTGGCTCATCGTCATGGCATGAGAATAAAAACATAAACAGACATAAAATGCCCGTAATTCGTAGAATTCTATTATTCATAAACAATCGCATAATTTTAATAATATGTTGCAAATATAATATTTTCTTTAATACTTTCTTACATACATTCCTTTTTATGCTTTATTTTACATTGTTTTTCCGTTTTTTTTCACTATCTTTGTGGGTGCAACCTTCGCTTAAAATTTTTTACCGTATGGATTATTCAAAAGAGGTCGCTCGACTTGCCGATTTGTTTCGAGAAATGGTGGCAAATTACAATAGCGCCGGTGACTTGTGGAAAAACATCCCGCTTGCTGCCGAGGCTTTCGACATCATGAAAAACCGATTGCCCGAGGTGCTGGAAGGGGAGTATTCTACTTCTGCCGAGCGAGCATCGTTGCTCGAAAATATGCTTGAGGTGTATAACGAGCTCGACACTCCGCGCTTTTGCATCGGTGTGAGGGAATTTATCCACTCTATTGCTCCAAGCGATGCCAATAGCGCCGAATTGAAGCGTCTTTCGGAATATGTAAACCCGGACATAGACACCGAAGTGTGGCGCAAGACCTATGGCAGGCTTTTGCGCTTCGACCCGGTGGAACGCTCTCCGCGCTGGGAGGAGGTGATTTATGAGGTTGAGAAAGAATGTGCCCGCCGATTGTGCTCCACGCCGCGTGGCATGGGGTTCTGCTTCGAGTATTGGAGTGTGAAGTGCGAGGTTCTCGCCCGAATGGGCATCGAGTGGCGCTCTCCGCGGGCGATGAATCCCCGCGTGATGTTTGATTGAATGTATAACTGACTAATAATTAAAATATTATGAAAACTATCGAGAATGATTATATCAAAGTTGAGGTGAATGAATGTGGTGCCGAACTCCACAGCATTGTGCGCAAGAGCGATGGCAGGGAGTTTCTATGGCAGGGCAATCCCGAATATTGGAAACGCCGTTCTCCGGTGCTTTTCCCGATTGTCGGCGCCGTATGGAACAATGAAATGCGTGTCGGCGCGTCGAAATATTGCCTCTTCCAGCATGGCTTTGCCCGCGATGCACTTTTCACGCTCGTCGCGCATGAGCCTGCCGAGTTGTGGATGTCGTTCTCTTCCTCTGAAGACACACTTGCCATCTATCCTTTCGATTTCCGCCTCGAGATAGGCTATCGCCTTGCCGGAAGCACCGTGGAAGTGATGTGGCGTGTGAAGAACCCTTCGACCGATGAGGTGCTGCACTTCCAGATTGGCGCTCACCCGGCGTTCAACTATATCGATTACGACCCCGAAGCGCAAAATCAAGGCTATATGCGACTTGCGCCTGCTGCCGCCGACTATGTCCTCTCGGTGATAGGCGAGAAGGGGTGTCTCAACCGTTCCGACGACACTCTCCACACCGGCGCCGGCGATATCGAGATTACTCGCAACACATTTGATGCCGATGCCATTATCCTCGAAAACAGCCAAGTGCAGGAGGTTACGCTCCTCGCGCGCGACAAAACTCCCTATCTGCGCGTGTCGTTTGATGCGCCGCTGGTGGGACTGTGGTCGCCTGCACGAGGCAAATATGCGCCGTTTGTGTGCATCGAGCCATGGTATGGGCGCTGCGACCGCGAGCACTACACCGGGCAGTATGCCGATAAAGAGTGGATGCAACACCTCGCTCCCGGTGCCGATTTCTCCGCCTCCTACAAAATCACTCTCCTTTAGGATTTAGGATTTAAACGAAAGTTGAGCGAAAAAATCGCTTCAAACGATGGTAATCTCGAGAATTTTGCGTATCTTTGCAAAGATATAGGCGAATTGCTGCCGATTTTGCAATATGTTGAGTTTTAAGTGTATAGCAAATAGCGGTTGCTCTGTGTCTAATCGGTTTACGATTCACTTTTGGGATTTTTCCCCGATTGTGACTCTATAATTTTGAAAAAAAATATCAATAAATAATTTATGTCAGAACAAGAAAAAAGTTATTCAGCCAATAGTATTCAAGTGCTTGAAGGTCTTGAGGCGGTGAGAAAACGCCCCTCGATGTATATTGGCGACACAAGCAGCAAAGGCTTGCACCATCTTGTATATGAGGTGGTTGATAACTCGATCGACGAGGCTCTTGCCGGTTATGCCACCGATATAGAGGTTACTATCAACGAAGACAATTCCATTACCGTTGTCGATAACGGCCGCGGTATCCCTGTGGATATGCACGAAAAGGAGCACAAATCGGCTCTCGAAGTGGTGCTCACCGTGCTCCATGCCGGTGGTAAATTTGATAAAGGCTCTTACAAGGTGTCCGGCGGCTTGCACGGTGTGGGTGTGTCGTGTGTCAACGCCCTTTCGACCTATCTCCGCGCCGAGGTGTGCCGCAATGGCAAGGTGTATATGCAAGAGTATTCTTGCGGACACCCCAAAGCCCCTGTCGCTGTTATCGGCGAAACCGACCGCACCGGTACGATGATTACTTTCCATCCCGATGCCTCGATTTTCTCGGTTACTACCTATGAATATTCTATCCTTGCCACTCGTCTTCGCGACCTCGCTTTCCTTAACTCCGGTATCACTTTGGTGCTCACCGACAAGCGCGACCTCGACGAAAACGGCAATCCCAAGACCGAAACTTTCTATTCCAAAACCGGTCTCGATGAATTTGTCCAATATATCGACTCCAACAAGGAACACCTCATCGAAGATGTTATCCACATCAGCAAAACCAGCGCCGGTGTCCCTGTTGAGGTGGCAATGACCTACAACACCACTTTCAACGAGAATATCTACTCGTTTGTCAACAATATCAACACTATCGAAGGTGGTACTCACCTCACCGGTTTCCGCCGCGGCCTCACAAGCACCCTCAAAAAGTATGCCGAGGACAACAAAATGCTTGAGAAGGCTAAAGTGGAGATTTCGGGCGATGACTTCCGCGAGGGTCTCACCGCTGTGATTTCGGTGAAGGTGCTCGAACCGCAGTTCGAGGGACAGACCAAGACAAAACTCGGTAACAACGAGGTGATTGGTGCTGTGCAAACTGCCGTGAGCGAGGCTCTCAGCGCTTATCTCGAGGAGCACCCACGCCAGGCTAAGACTATCGTGGAGAAGGTGATTCTCGCCGCTCAAGCTCGCCACGCAGCCTATAATGCCCGCATGAAAGTGCAACGCAAATCGGTCCTCGCCGGTGGCGGTCTCCCCGGTAAACTCGCCGACTGCGCTTCCCGAAATGCCGAAGACAGCGAATTGTTCCTCGTTGAGGGTGATTCTGCCGGCGGTTCGGCTAAGCAGGGCCGTAACCCACAATATCAGGCTATCCTTCCGCTCCGCGGTAAAATCCTCAACGTGGAGAAGGCTATGGACCACAAGGTGTTCGAGAGCCAGGAAATCACCAATATCTTCCGTGCCCTCGGTGTTACTATCGGTACTCCCGAGGATAGCAAGGCTGCCAATCTGAGCAAACTCCGCTATCACAAGGTGATTATCATGACCGATGCCGATGTCGATGGTGCTCACATTGCTACACTCCTCATGACGCTCTTCTTCCGCCGTATGCGTCCGCTCATCGAGAACGGATATATCTACATCGCCACTCCGCCGCTCTACAAGTGCACTAAAGGCAATGCTTCGGAATATTGCTGGAACGACGATCAGGTGGAGCGCTTCAAGGAACGCTACGGGGTTACCGAGAGCGACAAGCAATTCAAGATTCAGCGCTACAAAGGTCTTGGTGAGATGAACCCGCAACAGTTGCGCGAAACCACTATGGACCCCGAGAATCGCATCCTCAAGCAGGTTACTATCGAGAATGCCGCCGAGGCAGACCGTATCTTCTCCATGCTTATGGGCGAAGATGTGGCTCCGCGCCGCGACTTCATCAAGGCTAACGCCACTTATGCCAATATCGACACATAATCTTTTCGGTTAATTTTTATATGCGAGAGGGCGGTCGTGTTGTATCGTTTTGCCCTCTTTTTTCAATTCACAATTCCGGTTATGCTTAGGTTTCTCCTCACTTCTGTTTTTGCGTCGGTGGTGCTCGCCGTGTCGGCTGCCGGCTATGGCGCGTGTGCGATTTCCGACTCTGCCGTTGTCGGCGAGAACATCAACTCCTCCTTTCCTATGCACAGTGTGATGAAATTTGTCCAGGCTCTCTATGTGGCTGACAAATGCGATCTCTCTGCCACGATAGAGGTGGATAAGGCGAGTCTGTTGCAAGACACGTGGTCGCCGATGCTCTCAACTTTTGAGGGAAAACACCGCTTTTCTGTTCGGCAATTGCTCTCTTTCTCGCTGCAGCAGAGCGACAACAACGCTTGCGACATCCTATTCGCTTCGTGCGGCGCTCCGAGCGATGTCGAGGCTTATCTGCGTTCTCTCGGATTCGATGACATAAAACTGCGACACACCGAGCGCGAAATGCACTACAATCCGTCGTTGAGTGCCGACAATAGTGCCACGCCTCTTGCCATGGCGCAACTGCTGCGGTGGTTTTTCATCCACCATCTCGACAATGCCAATTTCATGGAGGTGTGGGATATGCTCGCTGCGTGTGCCACCGGATCCGACCGTCTTCCGGCGGCGTTTCCCGATGCCAGGGTGGTGGCTCACAAGACAGGAACCGGGTTTCCGCACCCCGACGGCTCTTTCGATGCCAACGATGCCGGCATTGTCCTCCTTCCCGGTGCCGCGCCGCTTGCTGTCGCTGTGTTTGTCCCCGTAGGCGCAGGTGTCTCGGTGGCAGATGCCGCTCGTGCCCTCCTTCGCCAATTATAATAATTCATAATCTTTCGGTTTGTAATCGCCTGATAGCCTGCAATGGTTACCTCCGGGTTATTTACTTTCCGATGTGTGCCTTCTTGTGCGTTGTCCCGATAAACCGTAATTTTGCAGCATCAATCTAAAGCTAAACTATTATGAATAAAGTAGAATTACAGAAATCCGCTGTTGGCTACAGCGTTGCAACCGTGGGCAATTTGGCTTCTTTTGAAGGCAAGGCATTTGTGAAAGATGTGTTGGGCACAACTTCCATCGAGTTGTCCTTTGGCACTCTCGCTCCCGGCACTTCGGTGCCTTTCTTCCACCATCACAAGCAGAACGAGGAGGTGTATGTCGTTTTGAGCGGCACGGGTGTGTTTATCCTCGATGGCGAAGAAGTGCCTGTGTCGTCGGGAAGCATTGTGCGGATTGCTCCCGAGGTGAGTCGTAACACCAAGTGTACCGGAGACAAGCCGTTGGAATACATCTGCATTCAGGGCAAGGCAAATTCTTTGGAGCAATACACCATGACCGATGGTGTGGTGGAAGAATAGGCTCTCCAGGCAATATTCATCACGAGAAGGGCAATAAATCTGCTGCCCTTCTCGTTATATTTATATGGAAAAGGAGCGAAACATAGTGCTTACCGACATATTATACCCCGATTGTCCCGTGCGAAACATCTTGGCGCGCGTTGGCGACAAATGGTCTCTCCTGATTATGCACCAACTTATCAGCCGCAACGCCCCGATGCGTTTTTCCGAGTTGCGCAAAGCTATCCCTGATATCTCGCAGAAAGTGCTAACCTCCACTCTGCGACAACTCGAAGCCGATGGATTTCTTCTGCGCAAAATCTATGCCGAAGTGCCGCCGCGCACCGAATACACCATCACTCAGCGGGCAATCTCTTTCATGGAGGCATGTCATCCCATGGTTCAATGGGCTATCGACAATTTTGCCGCAATCATCAAAGACAGGTCGGCATCCGAGCGCAATATCACATTGTGAGCACAATGTCGTGTTGCTCGGCAATGCGGCGCATATTCAGTATCGCATAGCGCATACGCCCAAGTGCGGTGTTGATGCTCACATTGGTAACGTCGGCTATTTCCTTGAAACTCATGTTCTTGTAGTATCGCATAATAAGCACCTCGCGCTGCAGCAGCGGCAGTGCCATAATGATTCGTTTGATATCGTTGCGAGTCTGCAGACTCACAATTTTATCCTCAATTGTCGATTCACACAAATCCTTGCGATTGAGAATATTCACCTCGGTGTTGTCGCACGACTGGAGATTCTCGGCTTTCTCCTGACGGAAATAATCAATGATGCGATTGTGGGCAATACGAGTAATCCAGGCTGAGAACTTTCCCGCCTCGGCATAGCGACCTTGCTTAATGGTAATTATCGCTTTAACAAAAGTATCTTGGAAAATGTCGTTGGCTAAATCGTCATCCTTTACAATCCTATTAATATAGGTGTAAACTTTATCTTGATGACGTTTCAATAACTCATCAAATGCCTCATTATTCCCATCTGCGTATAACGCTACCAACTGTTCGTCGGATAGGGTTACAAAATTGTCCATTACTTTATATTTAAAATTTTAGAGTAATGATGTATCGATAGGCAATAATGTTTTAATAAGTTCTTAAATAGTAATTAATATCAAGGGCTATAAAGCCCCCTATTCGTTTGACATGTTGCAAAGATAAAGAATATTTTTCTATTGCAACAAAAAAATAATGAAGACGATGAAAAAACTATTGTTGACTATCATGTCGGCCATGCTGCTGACTAGTGTTTCTGCCCAGAACGGCTATACCATCACTGGTACGGCAGAAGGAACAGTGAAGGGCGACACCATCTTTCTTTGCGAAATGCAAGGGTGGTTTGCCATGGTGCCCCTCGACACCGCTATCGTGAAAAAAGGCAAGTTCGAGTTTACCGGACAGTTTGACGGTTGCACCCATCGCTATCTGCTTGCCATGCACAAGGGCGTGAATGTGGCCACGGCAGCAATTTTGCTGGAGAATGCGCCCATCAGCGTGCAGATGTTTAAAGACGAGAAGAAAAACATCATCGTGGGCGGTCCCAGCGCCCGTTTGTGGGATGAGTATGAGCGCGGAGCCAAAGAGTTCGACGACCGGATGGCTGCCGACTGGAGCGTATGTCTGGACACACTTGTGACCGAAGACAATAAGATTAAGGAGCGCCTGCTCGTGAATACCTACTCCGCCGACCGCAAGAACTATACCAAACGCTTCATGCTGCAGCACATAGGCACTCCCGTGGCCGACTATCTGCTGGCTCAGACACAGAGTGACTTCACGAAAGAAGAGCAGGAGCAACTGCTGAAACTCTTTGGGCAGCAAAAGCAGCAGTTCTATGTCTATAAAGGCATCATGGCGCAGCGGGCCATCGACCAGCGTACAGGCATCGGAGCACAATTCACCGACTTCAGTATGCCCGACCCGAAAGGCAAGATGATTAGTGTTTCCGACTACGTGAAGAAGAACAAATACACGCTCATCGATTTCTGGGCTTCATGGTGCGGTCCTTGCCGTGCGGAGATGCCTACCGTGGTGAAGGCCTACGACCTTTATCACGCCAAGGGCTTCGAGGTGGTCGGCGTGTCGCTCGACAACAACAAGGAAGCATGGATAAAAGCCATCGACCAGCTGAAGATGCCGTGGCCTCACATGAGCGACATTAAGGGCTGGGGTTGTGCCGGTGCTGCCCTCTACAATGTGAAGGGAATACCAGCCAATGTGCTTATTGACCAGCAAGGAAAGATTGTTGCCAAGAACCTGCGTGGCCAGGATTTGCTTGACAAAATGGCTGAGTTGCTGAAATAAAG
>SFER01000230.1 GCA_004557195.1 Bacteroidales bacterium
GCTGTCGGTGCGGAAGCCGCCGCTGCCGCCGCCTATCTCAACAACGCCGACAACGTGTTCCTGGTCCAGGACATGAAAGGCAAGTGGCGTGTTGTAGGCTCGGAGCGTTGGCAGACCAAGACCACCGTGGCTCAGGACAACGGACAGGGTGCCACCGGCACCACCTCCACGACAATCTCCGTGGAGGCCACCGATGAAGTTCCTTCGCCTTTCTACGAGGGTGTTATCACCACCGAAGACGGCGACATCAACGCCCCTGCCGGAAAGTAATTTCACGCTCACCTCCCATAACCACCTCCCACCATGCGCTCCGGGGCACTTGATTTTTCCGAACTGCTCAACGAGATTGAGAAGCCGGAGGTCGAGTGCCCCGATTTGTCGGGCGTTGCTCCAAGAGAAACTGCTGCCGACAAAGACCTTTTCGCAGAAAAGAAACGCGCCGCATGGAAAGATGTGCAGGTTGCCGAGGCTCGTTGCGACTTCGCCCCCAACCGTATGCGCATCACCAACCGGGGAGGTGTTTTCTTCATCACCCTTTGGAAAAAGTCGGTGTATGGCCGTACCCTCACCGACATCAAGGGCGATGATGATATGGTCGGGTTCTTCGCCGACAACATCGCGCCGCTTGTGCGCTCCGTCCTCGGCTCGTTCCTCTCGCCGGAGGACTTCGCCTTGGTCACAACCCCGAAGCGCCGCCACAAGGAGCGCAACTTCGCAACGCTTGTTGCCTCCCGAATTGCTGAACTCCTGGGCTTGTCGTTCTTCGACGACTGCGCCCACGCGCCGAACCGCCACCGCGTCGGCACGGTGTTCACCCCCAACAACATACCGCCCCACCGCAACATCATTGTCTTTGACGATTTTGTTACTACGGGCCAAACCCTTGTATCAATGCAAAATCTCCTACTCGAACTCGGCAAAAACTGCGTGTTCTTCGCCGGCATAAATAATAAGCTATGAACCTTGACCCCAAATTCACGGAGCTAATTCAATCGTGGCTCAATACCCACGAGGACGAGCGCGACTATTCAGTCGGCGCCCTCTACCTGCTGAAACTCTCCGGCAATCAGATTATGTACCGTAATCTTGTTGCCCGCAATACTGCGCAGACGCGCGAGTTCATCGAGTATCAGCTTCAGAAGTATCTCAACTTCCGGCTCGCCGCCTTGACCCATGCTGAGGTGGAGGAGATGTCGGCTCAGGTGGAAACCATCATCGCCGAGCATATCCCACTCGCCGCCGAAGCGGACATCGCTCCGGCAAGAGGCAAACGTGAGGACCACGATCGCCTCCCCGACAACATCAAGGCTCTCTATGTCGAGAACCTTTCGCTCCTTCAGAAGATGCGCGAGCTGCATCTTCAACTCCGCAAGTTGTCAACCGAAAATTCCACCTGCCCGAATTCCGAACGCTATCCATTCTTAAAAGAATTGATTAGGCTCGACAAGAAACTGCACTCCAATTGGGAGCAGTACGACCACTATATACCTGCAAATGAAACGAACAGCACAAATAAGCGACGTACTCGCGCCTCTCGCTCAAAAGGCTAACCAAGCCTATTTGAGCAATGCCGTGCAAGTGGCCGACATCCTCGAATGGATATTGGCGCAGGTCGGCGTGGCCGAGGTTTGGCAAACCTCTTTCTCAATCTCCGAGGAGTTCCTTCGGCGATTGTTCTTCATCTGCAAGGGAAAGCGCGTCAGCCGCATCAACCTCGTTCTCGACCATAAGGCCACCAACAAGACGCTTAAACTTTGGGCGTTCATCACCCAAGTTATTGAGCGGACGTATCTTGCCGACAACCACAGCAAGATATTATTGGTGAAGTCGGAACGAGGCGACACTGTTTCAGTCGTTACCTCCCAAAACCTTACTCGCGGTAACCGTGCTGAGTCGGCGTTCATCTCCACCGACCCAGAAATCTTTGCCGCGCTGTTCGCCCAAGTCAACGATTTAATAACCAATCACTCCGTCCCACTAAATGACCTATTCAAACAACGAATTGCTGCAGATTGAGAAATTTGCTTCAATCTACCTCAAAATATCAGACATCGCCGTAATCCTTGACATTCCGGCTGATGTATTGCGCAACGACATTGCCGACCGCACTACCGAGGTCAGCAAAGCCTACCGCCGGGGCAAAGCCTCCTCCAAGGTCAAGCTTCATTCCCAGGAAATGATGCTTGCACAGGTCGGTTCACCTCTCGCCATTGAGAACGCCCACAGAAATTTACTTGATATGGAGGACGATGAATAAAAAAATTTTGTAACTTTGTAGCACTAATATTTTTTATATGACTGAACTCATCAATCCATCGTTATCACCTTCCGTTAACAAATATATTATTTCGAATAATCTTAAGCAATTTAGCGCCAAGAAAATCCTTAAGAACAACATCCTTGCATTCCCGTTGTTAATGCTTTTTGCATTTGTCTCTTGGTATGCTTGTTGGTTAACCGACTTATTTGCCGAAGAAAATGGCAAAAGGTTTTTCATTACGATT
>SFER01000231.1 GCA_004557195.1 Bacteroidales bacterium
TTTTTGACCTTTTTTATTATGTCGCCGGTGATCGACAAAATTTATGTCGATGCGTACCAGCCATTCAGCGAAGAGAAAATATCAATGCAGGAGGCGCTGGAAAATGTGCGGGAGATCCGTGCCACCAATCAGGAGGAGCGTTACCTTGCCGGGCTGTACCGGAAGATTGACGAGCATGAACGGATCATGATCCGCGGCGAGCTGGTCACCGGCCTGTTTGTCAACGGGGCCAGCGTCATCATGCGGCTGGGTGTGGCCACAACGATCCTTGTGGGCGCGGGGCTGATTTTGTCCGGACAGATCGACTTCATGCTGCTGTTTCTGTTCCTGATGGCACAGAATGGCAAGATGGAATGCGTTACGTTTATACATTTGTATTTACAAAAGATGGTAATGGTGGTTACGATCCTGATACAAACAAACCTGTTCTTACTCCTATAACACTCGAAGTTACTGTTGACGACTTTGTTGACGCTGGTAACAAAGACGTTAAAATGCAAGATCCTACAATTCCTTAATCGTAGAAAATCTGCTCTAACGAGCGCAAAATAAGGCGGAGAGCCGCCAGACCGGGCGGGGTTGAATGTCCCCTCCCGGTTACAAAACAAATTAAGGGTGTTTTATTGACATGTTGGCGAATGTAGGCGGGGGGACCGCGGTTTGTTTCATCATTCTTTTATATCAGTTGAAATTAAATCTATTTTTGGATTAATTAGTTTTTGTAATATGCGGTCTTATCTGCGCATTCAATCCCGCCTACTTCCCGACATTTAATAGCCCCTGAATTTAAAACGAACTTTGACATCATGGAAAGGCAACGCTACACCGCACAGCCCCTACAGGGCAAATCGGCATCGCAAGCTCGCCGCATTGGTTCCCATCGGCAGCGAGGCTAAAGCGGCATCGCAGGGCACGCAATCGGCAACCCAATTGCTCGCTGAGCGAGCAGGGCACCCCGGAGGGGTCGCAGCCGTGCGTAACCCCGTATTGAGCCGCGCGAAGCGAGGCGACATGCGGGGAAGATATCCAAACAAATCGCACCCCGGAGGCGGTGCGAGGCTGTCAACGCCACGCCCAACGCCACGCCCAACACCGCCAACGCTGCCCGAAGCCGCCCATTGTAGTTTGCCTGTTTCATGCTTTATAAATTTTGACTAAAAATTTGACATATTATGATATTGTTTAGACCGAAATCGATTGCGATTGCCGTTGCCGTGGCTGCTTTGCTCCTCGGCAACTCATCGTGTAACGACGATACCCCCGGCGACATCGACCGCCTTAACGGTCGCATCGCTTTCGATGTCAACCACTCCGACTTCGGCGGCGGAACCGCAAGTAGGGGAGGTGAGGCATCGACTGTGGCTGCTTCCGCCTCGCGCCGCGACTCCTTGCTCGGCCGCATCCCCTTTGTGGCAGGTGCCGACACCTTTATGCTCACCGTAACACAAAGCCCCAACACATCTTCTGTCCTCGCGCAGCCTCGCCTCGACTCTCGCGGCGCACCGATACAAGACGCCACTATGCCCGAATTTACCGCTGTGGCTCGCACCGGCGAAGACGCCCTCTTCTTCAAGGATAAACTCACCGTTGACGCCTCCGGCAAGGCGGTTACCGGTCGCTACTGGCCCAATATGCCGCTATATTTCTTTGGCTACACAGCCACCCTCGGCTATGGCTTCGACCCCTATATGCAGGTGAAAGACGGAAACTGCACCGGCTCTTTCAAATACTCCATGCCCGAACCAACGGCAAAAAACGAGGATGCCAAGGCGCAGCCCGACCTAATCGTGGCTATAACCCCCAACCAAAGTAAGCAGGAAACCGCGGTGCCGCTCCGTTTCCACCACGCCCTCACTGCCATAGTCTTCAAGATGGGCAAAGTAGAAGCGGGCACCTCAATCCAAAGCATCAGCCTCACCAACCTCCGCTCCTCCGGCACCTGCACCTTCGCCGCAACAGAAACGGAAATCAATCCCGGTGAGTTTATTCGCGACGTAAAATTCACCTGGAGCAACCTTGGTGATGTCCGCACCTATGTGCAAAATATAAATCTTGACAAAGTGTCGCAAGGTACCGCTCTAACCCACGATGCGACCACATTCCTTGTGGTTCCGCAAGACATCACCTCCGAGACCGCCGTATCCATCACCTTTACATCAGGCGGGGCTACTCAAACCCTAACACGCAAACTCAATCCGGGCAATTCCGACCCCACAATCATCTCGAAATTCCTCCCCGACACAAAATACACTTTCACTCTAAGCCTCGCCGAAGAAATTCAAATCACAGTTGACGATAAGGTGGAAGGGCAAGTGAAAAAAGATGTTCAAATACAAAACACCGGACTTGCCTATGGCTGGATACGCGCCGTAATCAACGGCTACTGGGTGAACAAAAACACCCGTGTTATCGTCGCCCCCTGGAAAGAAACCGATGGAGAATTTGTGAGAGTGTCGAATTGGAGCGAATTGTGGTATGAAGATACTTCCACAGGCAC
>SFER01000033.1 GCA_004557195.1 Bacteroidales bacterium
CGTTTGTCGAGCATAGAGTATTCAGCCTGAGCGAATGCGCCTTCTTGAGCGGTGTGTCCCACATAGTCGCGGTACACCACGTCTCCCACACCGAGTTTCTCATATTTCCAGTTGGGGTCGGCAGCAGCGGCGTTATTAACAGCCTTTACATTCTTACGGCTCGAGTCGTCCATAAAGTATTCACCATCATAGAGGTCAACAATCTTGTTGTTGTGGCGACCGATATAATAGCGAACATCAATACCACTGGTGAACACCAGTTTTTGCGGGATAAGTTCGTTGCGATAAGTCGAAATAGCGCCATACCATTCGTGGTCGTTGTTGCTACGGCTCATAACCATATTTGAACCGGTAGTGCTGTTGGCATTCATCTCTTGGATTTCATCGTAGGCAAAAGTGCCGTCGGTCTTGCGGAAGAGAGTGTTCACAACGCCATTGGAAGCGCCATACCATGAAGAGTTGCTAAGGCTTGTGCCGTTGTAAGTGCCACGTCCTTGACCGCTGTAACCGCCACCGCGGGCAATCGACATATACAATGCTGTAGAGAGCGACGATTTGTGGTCGATTTGCCAGATGTGATTCAAAGAAATCTGTGGTTTGTGATAGAAATTGCGGTTGGAAGAACGCACATTGCCATATTTGTCGTAACCGAATGTGGGATTGTACTTGTAGCGAAGGTCATCGCCCATCCAGTTGCGCACATCCTGCCAGCCTTCGATAGTGAGACCGTCTTGCGAACTGCGCTTGTTGTGGTTTTGAGGAGCACCAAAAGCAGTGAAAGAGAGTTGGTGAGCGTCGTTGATACGCTTCGATACATTGATGAAATAGTTATAGCCATCAAAGTCGGTACCTTGGATATAGCCATCACCCTTGCGGTGCGAGCCGAGGAATGTAACAGCCCATCCGTTGTCCATCAATCCGGTGGAGAAAGAGATACCCTCTTGGTGCATGCCATCGTTGCCCATACCATACCACACCGAGCCGCCTTTCTTGGCGTCGAGCGAGCGAGTGATGATGTTGATCGTACCACCCACCGAAGGTGTGGAGATGATAGAAGCACCAAGACCGCGCTGAGTCTGCATCGACGAAGTAACTTCGTTCAAGCCTGCCCAGTTGCTCCAATAAACACCGCCCCACTCCATATCGTTGATTGGGACACCGTTGATCATCACAGCAACATTGGCAGCCTGGAAACCGCGCATGTTGATTTTGGAATCACCAAAACCACCGCCATCCTTGGTTGCCCACACACCGGGAGTGGTCTTGAGCACCTCGGGGAACTCTTGGTTACCAAGTTTCACATCGATAGTGGCAGCCGACACCTCCGAGAGAGCCACCGGGGTTTCGCGGGTTTTGGCAACCGACTGAGTTACCACCACGTCGTTGAGCATTGTCGATTCAATCTCCAAGCCGATTTCGCCCAATTGAGCGGCAGATTTCAACTTGAGAGGCTTGTAACCAATCGAAGTGATGACAATGGTCTCGCCCTTGGAAACTTTGATTGAAAACTGTCCATCGATATCGGTGGCAGTGCCGACCGATGTGCCCGGGACCTGAATTGTGGCACCGATAACAGGTTGTCCCTGCTCGTCAACCACGCGACCGCGGCAATTAATAACACCCGATGCGGCAAGCACCTGGGTCGCCATCACAACAATTGCAGCAGCCAAGAGAAAAAGTCTCTTCATAATTGTTTGTTTAATAATTATTATAATTTAAGTTAATTTTGAGATTACAATTACCATTCGTCTATGCAAAGATAAACTAAATATAATTAATCACAAAATAACTTACTCACTTTAACCATATTGTAACCATAATAACAAATAACAAAGTAAAACTTCAATTTCTATTTTGATATTCATTTCGTTTGCATTATCTTTGCAAAAATTTACCATTTAAATTTGTAACACAATTTTTGTAACTATTTGAAATGAGAAGATGGCGTATCGAAGACAGCGCTGAACTTTACAATATCAGCGGTTGGGGATTGAAATATTTTTCAATCAACGATAAGGGTCATGTGCAAGTAACACCTCAAGAGGGGCTTGCCGCTGTTGATTTAAAAGAGGTAATGGACGAATTGCAAGTGCGCGACATAACGTCGCCTGTGCTTTTGCGTTTCCCCGACATCCTCGATAATCGTATTGAGAAACTTTCACGGTGCTTCAAACAAGCATCTGCCGAATATGACTACAAGGCTGAAAGTTTCACCATCTACCCCATCAAAGTGAATCAAATGAGACAGGTGGTAGAGGAAATCGTGACGCACGGCAAAAAATTCAACATCGGTCTTGAAGCCGGTTCTAAACCGGAATTGCACGCTGTGCTTGCGCTCACCATCGCCGAACATTCGCTGATTGTGTGCAACGGCTACAAGGACAAAAACTATGTAGAACTTGCGCTCCTTGCCCAGAAGATGGGACGCCGAATCTATCTCGTGGTTGAGAAACTCAACGAGCTGCGCCTTATCGCACAAATCAGCAAGCGATTGAATATCCGTCCGAATATCGGCATCCGCATCAAGCTCTCAAGCAGCGGTTCCGGCAAATGGGAAGAATCGGGCGGCGACCAAAGCAAATTCGGTCTCAACTCGAGCGAACTCCTCGAGGCTATCGACTTCATGGAGCGTAACAACCTCAAAGACTGCCTGAAACTTATCCACTTCCACATTGGAAGCCAAATTACAAAGATTCGCCGCATCAAAAACGCATTGCGCGAGGCTTGCCAATTCTATGTGCAGCTCACCAAGATGAATTTCGACATCGATTTCATAGATATCGGCGGCGGTCTCGGTGTTGACTACGACGGCACTCGCAGCAGCGCAAGCGAGAGCAGCATGAACTACTCAATCCAGGAGTATGCCAACGATGCCATCTCGGCGCTTGTCGATGTGTGTGAGAAAAACGACCTCAAGCAGCCCAATATCATCATCGAGAGCGGTCGTTCGCTCACTGCCCACCATTCAATCCTCGTCTTCGAGGTGCTTGAAACCACTCAACTCCCCATCTGGAACGAAGGTGACGAGGTGGGTCCCGAAGAGCACGAATTGGCGCAAGAACTTTACGAAATTTGGGACAAACTCAACCAGCCGCGCATCTTTGAAAGTTGGCACGACGCGTTGCAGATTCGCGAGGAGGCTCTCGACCTCTTCAGTCTCGGACTTCTCGACCTGCACACACGAGCCATAATTGAAAAACTATTCTGGAGCATAGCCCGCGAGGTGAGCGAAATCTCCGCCGGACTCAAACACGCGCCCGAAGAATTGCGCAAAGTTACCAAGATGCTCCCCGAGAAATATTTCTGCAACTTCTCGTTGTTCCAGTCGTTGCCCGACTCATGGGCAATAGACCAAGTGTTCCCGATAATGCCAATCCAGCGTCTCGATGAGAAGCCGCTCCACAATGCCACTCTGCAAGACATCACTTGCGACAGCGATGGAAAAATCAACAATTTCATCTCGGCTCACGGTGCATCATCGTCGCTCCCGGTGCACGCACTCAAGGGAAATGAACCTTATTATATAGGAGTGTTCCTTGTGGGCGCCTACCAGGAGATTCTCGGCGATATGCACAACCTCTTTGGCGACACCAACGCGGTTCACATCAGTGTGTATAAAGACCGCTACGAAATCGACCAGATTATCGATGGCGAGACTGTCGATGAAGTGCTCGACTATGTGCAATACAACCCGAAGAAACTGGTGCGCAACGTAGAGGCGTGGGTTACTTCGTCGATGAAGAGCGGCAAAATCACACCCGAGGAAGGTCGCGAGTTCTTGAGCAACTACCGCTCGGGGCTCTACGGATACACCTATCTCGAAAAATAGTCGGCGATGCCACATCGGTATTTCCTTAGGCTTGCTTATAACGGAGCGCCTTTCCACGGCTGGCAGTCGCAACCCAATGCGGTGTCGGTGCAAAGCACCATCGAGAAGGCGCTATCGACAATTCTCCGTGCCGACACCCCTATCACCGGTGCAGGACGCACCGACACCGGGGTGAACGCTCGCGAGATGTATGCCCATTTCGACACCGCCGAGCCTATTTCCGATGCCGAATCGTTGCTCAAGCGCGTAAATTCGCTTGTAGGGCGAGACATAGCGCTCTACTCCCTCTGCGAGGTAGCTCCCGATGCCCATGCACGCTTTGACGCCACCGCCCGCACCTACAAATATTTTGTGTCGCACACAAAATCGCCGTTCAACTATCCCCACTGCTGGTTTTGCCACACACCACTCGACTATGAGGCGATGAACAGCGCCGCGGCGGCGATGATGGAGTATAGCGACTTCACAAGTTTCTCGAAACTCCACACCGACGTCAAGACCAACATCTGCCACATCACCCACGCCCGATGGGAGAAGGAGGGGGAGTTTATGGTGTTTACCATTACCGCCGACCGCTTTCTCCGCAACATGGTTCGAGCCATCGTGGGCACTCTCGTGGAGGTGGGACGCCACAAAATAGGTCTCGACGAGTTCAGGGCGGTAATCGAGAAAAAAGACCGCTGCTCTGCCGGAGTGTCGATGCCCGGCAATGCCCTGTTTCTCTGGCAAATAGAGTATCCCTACAAGGTGATTTAACCGAAAACGCATTTTTTTTTGAATTTTTTTCCGCGACCGTGCAACTTTTTGCATGGTCGCGTCGTCTAATACACAAATAACATAAACAACTTAGCTTTTATACAACAATGAAACCTTTCAAATTCCTACTCACTCTCTTTGCTATCGCAATGACCGTAGCCGCCGCATCGGCAGCGTCACCCAAACGAATCACAGCAACCGGGGAAACCGAGACAAGAACCTACAACGTGGGCAACATCCACGCCTTGAGCGTTTTGGGCGCATTTGATGTGGTGCTGGACAACAACCGCACCGAGGTGGAACTCAAAGCGCCTGCCAATATGTTTGATTATATCGTAATCACCAACAACAAAGGGGCACTTACGGTGAATTTCAAGCCAAATATCTCGGTGAATGTCGATGCAAACAGCATCGTGCTCTATCTCCCCGCCGCAGGCATCAACAATATTGCACTTTCGGGGAGCGGCAGAATCACAGCATCCGATCTCGTTGCCGATGGCGATTTCAAAATCTCGCTTCGCGGCTCGGGCGACATCGATATAGCCACTCTGCGCAGCGAAGGGGAAACCTCGTTGACCCTGAGCGGCAGTGGTGATATCAATGTGGGCACAATAGTTGCCGGCGAGGTGTCGGCGATGCTCAAAGGTAGCGGCGACCTCGAAATCAAAAGCATCGATGCAGCCAACAAATCCACCATCGCCCTTGCCGGCAGTGGCGACCTCGAAGTAGTGTCATCGGTACGCGCCCCGATAATCTCATCGTCCCTCACCGGCAGCGGCGACCTCAAGGTGAACACCGCCATAGGCAACGAAGTGGAGATGGCACTCAATGGCAGCGGCGATGCCTATGCCAAAACAATCGAGGCTTACAAATGCACAGTTACTCTTAACGGCACCGGCGATGCCTCGGTGAAAACGGTAAAAGCCGATGTAATCACAGCCACATCGACAGGCTCATGCACCCTTTCGCTCGGAGGCTCTGTGCGCAAAGCCACCTACAAGGCATCCGGCTCAGCCGAGCTCAAGGCTTCTCACCTACTCGCTCGCGAAGTAACCGCCACTTGCGACAAAAAAAGCGAGATTCAACTCAACGCTTCCGAATCGCTCAAGTGCACAGTCAACGGCGATGCCACACTCAAATACACCGGCTCGCCACGCCTCACAAGCTCCGGCAATCTCCCAATACCATTATAAGTCAACAGCAGACTACTATATATATACGACACTATTGCATCTGATACTTGAGAAACACGACTCTCATACCTTGTGCCGCCCTAAAATGCGGCACTTTTTTATCTCCACACCACTCTGTGCCGCCGCCCAAATATTTTTTTTGAACAAGACGAAAAAAATATAGATTTTTTTGTTTTGATTTCAAATATTTTTTCTACTTTAGCACGTTGATTTTTTCAACATAATACCATTAATCACAACTTTAAATACTATCAATTATGATTGTAGGCGTTCCAAAAGAAATTAAAAACAATGAGAACCGCGTAGGGATGACACCATCCAATGTTTATGAATTGGTTAAAAGAGGTCACACGGTGTATGTGCAACACACTGCCGGCGAAGGCTCAGGCTTCAGCGATGAGGAATATGAAAAAGTGGGAGCGAAAATTCTTCCCACCATCGCAGATGTCTATAGTATCGCCGAAATGATAGTGAAAGTTAAAGAACCTATCGAGCCTGAATATGACTTGATTAAAGAAGGTCAACTTTTGTTCACCTATTTCCACTTTGCTTCCGACCCCGAACTCACAGAGGCAATGCTCAAACGCAAAGCAATCTGCTTGGCTTATGAGACCGTGCGTCTTGCCGATGGTTCTCTTCCGCTTCTCGTGCCGATGAGCGAAGTTGCAGGTCGCATGTCGATTCAAGAAGGCGCTCGTTTCCTTGAGAAACCACAAGGAGGCAAGGGCATTCTCCTCGGAGGCGTACCAGGTGTGCGTCCCGCCAAAGTGTTAATCCTTGGTGCAGGTGTTGTGGGCACAAATGCCGCCATCATGGCAGCAGGTCTTGGTGCCGATGTAACCATCATGGATATCAACCTCAAGCGTTTGCGCCACTTGAGCGAAGTGCTCCCGAAGAATGTTCACACTCTCTACTCTTCCGAGCATAACATCCGCCAGGAACTCCCCACCACCGACCTCGTTATCGGTTCGGTACTCATCCCGGGCGACAAGACTCCACACCTCATCACTCGCGATATGATTAAGTTGCTCCGCAAGGGGAGCGTCATGGTCGATGTCGCTATCGACCAAGGTGGTTGCTTCGAGACTTCTCATGCCACTACCCACAGCGACCCCGTTTATGAAGTTGACGGAATTGTTCACTATGCAGTTGCCAACATCCCCGGCGCTGTGCCCTACACTTCAACTCTCGCTCTCACCAATGCCACTACCCCCTACACTGTCCGCCTTGCCGAAAAAGGATGGAAGAAAGCTTGCGAGGAAGACCCTGCTTTGGCTCAGGGCTTGAACATGGTGGAAGGAAAGGTTACTTTCAAGGCTGTTGCCGACCTCTATAACCTCCCGTTTGAGAAAGTTATCTAATCAATACAAACATCATCGCAAGGCTGCCCGATTTCGTTCGGACAGCCTTTTTTACCCCCGATCTGCACTCGCAAAATTACTGCCTGTGGGAAAAGATTGCGTGCATTTTGCGCCGATTATTGCGATTTCACCATTTTTGGCACACTTTTTCCACTATCTTTGCATCGTAGCGCCCATGGATTGGTCGCAAGACAAAGAAAAACCTACTCAAAGTTGGTATAATTTTCCTAATATGTGGTCCAAACAGGTGGAATTGACGTCAACGAAAATTATAGTTGAACAAAAATTTTTACTTTTGTGGAAAAATAGCAAACGGAATTGCCATATTCAGTGTTTATATATAGAATAATACAATCGTTATATCCAATATGAGAAAATTTTTAGTTCTAATAACTCTTTGCATATCGCTTGCCACCATGGCGCAGGAATCGCTGCCACTCGATTCTTGCCGACAGATGGCTTTGAGAAACAACAAGGAGATGCGTATCGCCGATGCGAAAGTGGCAATCGCGGGATTCCAAAAGAAACAAGCCGAGGCGGCCTACCTCCCCGGAATCGACTTTGCAGGCGGATACACTTATAACCAAAAAGAGTTGTCGATTTTCGACAGCGACCAGTTGCTCCCAACCAAGTCGTTCAACCCGGCTACCGGGCAATATGAATTCAATCTGGTAACCAATCCGGCTACCGGAGCACCGATTACCACCCCTGATGGGCATTATATCCCATCCACTGTGGCTCTCATCCCCAAGGAGGCGATGACCTACAACATCCACCACGTGTTTGCAGGTGCCGTAACACTCACACAGCCTGTGTATATGGGTGGCAAAATCGTGGCAATGAACAAAATCACCCGCTATGCCGAGGAGATTGCACGCGATTTGCGCGACAGCAAGGCAGAAGACATTATTTACAATGTGGATGCGGCATATTGGCAAGTGGTATCACTTGCCGCCAAGAAACGGCTTGCCGAGAAATACTCGCTACTGCTCGACACCCTCAACATGCATGTGGAGGCGATGTTTCGCGAAGGAGTGGCTACTCGCGCCGATGTGCTTAGCGTGGCGGTAAAGAACAACGAGGCTAAAATCGTGCTCACCAAGGTGGACAACGGGCTCACTCTGTCGAAAATGCACCTCGCGCAACTGTGCGGGATGCCCATCTGCGACTCGTTCACCCTCGCCGACGAGGGGAGAGACATCGAGGTGGCAGAGTGTGTGGCTTCGCAATACAATATGCAAGATGTGTATTCGCGCCGCAAAGATGTGAATGCACTTGCCACCGCCGTAAAGGTTGCCCGGCAGCAACAGCGCGTGGAGATGTCGGCGATGCTCCCCAACGTGGCACTTGTAGGTGCGTATTCATTCTCCAACCCCAATATGTTCGACGGATTTAAGCGCGAATTTTCGGGCGCTTTCAGTGTCGGTGCGGTGCTCAACATTCCTATATGGCATTGGGGCGGAAACTACAACAAATACCGCGCGGCAAAGGCTAAGGCGGTGATTAGGCAATACGAACTCGAAGATGTGCTCGACAAGGTAGAACTGCAGGTGGCTCAGGCTTCATTTAAGGCTCAAGAGGCTGTAAAAACCTACAACAAGACCATCCTCAACCTCTCCAAGGCAGACGAAAACCTGCACCAGGCACAAATCGGATTCCGCGAGGGGGTGCTCACAGCTACCAATGTGATGGAGGCGCAAACAGCATGGCTGCAGGCTCACAACGAACGCATCGATGCAGGCATCGATGTAAACCTCTGCAAGGTGTATCTGAGCAAGGTGCTCGGCACTCTCGATTATAATTATTAAAATCAAAACAAACTGTAATAAAAGTAATAACGATATGGAAAGTAATTCCCCCGAATTTAAGAAAAGAGACCGCGCTCTCGTTGCGGCATTTGGAATTATAATAGCAGTTACACTTGTTCTTGCGCTGCTCGGATTCTTATTCTTGCGCCCCGAAACAGATTTGCTCCAAGGGCAAGCCGATGCCACTTCGGTGAAGGTGTCGGGCAAGCTCACAGGGCGTGTGGCTGAGTTTTATGTCGAAGAGGGTCAGCGCGTTGCCAAGGGAGACACCCTGGTGCGCATCCACTCCTCGCTCATGGAGGCTAAAATGAGCCAAGCAGAGGCTATGCAGGATGTAGCTGAGCAACAAAACCGGAAGGTGGATAATGGTGCTCGCGAGCAGATTAAGGCTGCCGCCTACCAACTCTGGCAACAGGCTATTGCCGCCGAAAACATCACCCGCAAAACATTCGAGCGAATGGAATCGCTCTACAAGCAAGGTGTAATCTCGGAGCAGAAACGCGATGAGGCAAAGGCAGCATACGATGCTGCAGTGGCTGCCTCCAGGGCTGCAAAATCACAATACGACCTTGCTGTGGAGGGCGCGCAAGCCGAAGACCGCGCTTCCTCGGCATCGATGGTCAAAGCGGCTCAAGGAACCGTGGATGAGGTGAAGGCTCTCCTCGAGGACCAGTATCTCACGGCTCCTTGCGATGGCGAAATTGCAAGCATCTATCCCGAACCGGGCGAACTCGTAATCCCCGGCGCGCCAATCATGTCGGTGCTCAAAATCGACGATATTTGGGCGTCGTTCAATGTGCGCGAGGAATATCTCGAGCATCTCGGAATGGGAAGCGAGGTGGAAGTTACCATCCCCGCGCTCGGCAGCAAAACCGCTAAAATGAAGGTGTATTACATCCACGACCTGGGCAGTTATGCAGTGTGGAGTGCTACCAAAGCCACAGGCGAATATGACAGCAAGACTTTTGAGGTGAAAATGCGTCCGGCGCAGAAAATTGAAGGCCTCCGCCCCGGCATGTCGGTACTCATAGAAAAATAACATAGCCGCAAAATGAGAAATATCGGTTTTATCGCATCGGTAAAGCGTTCGCTACGACAAATTGTGAGCCGCCCCATCTATCTTTTCACGATGGTGGCACTTCCGCTCATCGGTGGCGCCCTTATCCTCACAATGATGGAAGAAGGGCTACCGCAACCTGTACCGGTGGGACTTGTCGATATGGACCACTCGGAATTGTCGCGCAAAGTGTCGCGCACGCTCGACATGATGCCCACGATAACTATCGAAAACTATTTCGACAGTTTCGACGACGCCAACAGAGCGGTGAAAAGCGGCGAAATCCTCGGCTTTATTGTCATCGAAGATGGCTTAGAGGAGAAGGCAGTGGCTATGCGACAGCCCGAGATTGTGTATTACAGCAATTTCGCTTTCTATGTGCCCGCTTCGCTGGTGCTCAAGGGGTTTAAGACATCTTCGACTCTCGCACAAGGCGGACTTGTAAAAGAAGTGCTCGTGTCGATGGGGATGCCCGAGGAAAAAGTGGCTTCGACGCTTATTCCGGTGAAAACACAGATGCATGGCTTGGGAAATCCGTGGATGAACTATGCCATTTACCTCGGCAACTCGTTCCTCCCCTGTATGTTGGCCCTGGTTATACTCCTTATCACATCCTACACCATAACGGTGGAGATTAAACACGGCACCTCGGTGCAGTGGCTCGCCGATGCCAAAGGCTCAATGTTTATCGCGATACTCGGCAAATTGCTGCCACAGACGCTGATATTCTTCACTGTGGGTATTGTGATGCAGGCGGCAATGTATCTCTATTACGGGTTCCCGCTCAATTGCAATCCGCTCATAATGGCACTTGCCATGCTGCTGCTCGTTGTCGCCACACAATCGCTTGCCCTGATATTCGTGTGTGCAGTGCCCAATCTGCGCCTCGCCCTCAGTGTGTGTGCACTTCTCGGAATGCTCAGTTTCTCAATAGGCGGTTTCTCGTTCCCTGTGTCGGCAATGTATCCTGCGATAGGCATTTTCAGTTACATAATCCCTATTAGATACTACTTCCTCATCTATGTCGATCAAGCGCTCAACGGCATTCCGCTCTATTATTCCCGTCTTTATTTTGCCGCGTTGCTCGTATTCCCGTTGCTCTCTTGCGTGATGCTTAAACGGCTGCGCAAGGCATGCGAAAAACCGGTGTATGTTCCATAAAAATTCACTACAATGCTTAAAATAAGAGATTGGTTCATCGATATTTATCGCGTGTGGAGACACGAGTTTCACAACGTGTTCCGCGACCCCGGAGTGATGATTTTCTTCCTGTTCCTCCCGGTGATGTATCCAATTATCTACACGCTCATCTATAATCCCGAACTCGTTCGCGAGGTGCCGGTGGTGGTTGTCGATTTCGACCGCTCACCCGAGAGCCGCGAATATGTCCGCTCGCTCGACGCCTCGGAATATGTGAAAATAATCGGCTACGCCTCCGACAAGATAGAGGCGCGCCGGGCACTATGGGAGAAGGAATGCTATGGCGTGCTGGAAATTCCGAGCGACTTTGCCAAAGACCTCAACCGAGGCGAGTCGGCACAGGTGGATATGTATGCCGACATGAGCCTACTCGTGCAGTATAAAGGGCTGCTCACCGCGATTTCGGATGTTACAGCCGCTATGGGAGGGCACCTCAAGACCTCCAACGCCCCCGACCTCATGGGCGCGATGATGCCGGATAAAGGTTCGCCGATGCCCAACAAAGGAGTGGCAATAGGCAACCCCACTGCCGGATTCGCCTCATTCATCATTCCGGGAATCCTCATCCTTGTGCTCCAGCAAAGCCTCATCCTCGGCATCGTGATGCTCGGAGCAGGCAGGCGCGAGAGATTGAGAGCGACAGGGCTCCCGGAGCCTACCGCAATCCACACCGGCACCGCACGCACCATGATAGGTCAGGCGCTATGCTACTTCACAATCTACAGCATCATGTCGGTTTTCGACCTCTACTTCATCCCGCATTTCTTCAACCTCCCGCAGGCAGGCAACTATGTCGAGGTGAACATTTTCGTAATCCCGTTCCTCCTCTCGACAATATTCTTTGGGATGATAGTGCAACACCTCGCTCGCGAGCGCGAAGACGCATTCCTCCTCGTGGTGTTCTTCTCGGTGATATTCCTTTTCCTCGCCGGCTTCACATGGCCCCTGTATGCCGTTCCCGGATTTTGGAGAGTGATGGGCTGGCTCGTGCCATCCACTTGGGCAGTGCAAGGCTTTATCCACATCAGCAGCAACGGAGCGTCGCTCGCCGAAGTATCCGGCTGCTACCACGCCTTGTGGATTCTCACCATCGCCTACTTCCTCATCGCCTACACCATTCCCCGCCTCAAAAAGCGCACATAGTATTGCAAATTTATCCGTTTTTATTTTTCCGCTTTATAAGATTCAGCAACAAAAGCCTATTTTATTACAAATCAAATAATTCCAAAAAAAAATTGGAAATTTGGCGCAAAAACGTTTGGAAATTTGGCGCGATTTCGTTTGGAAATTTGGCGCATATTTATTACTCTTTAGCAATATTTATGCAGTAATTTCGGAGGGTGACAGGTTAGCTCTGCGCCCTCCTCATAGTTTTAGTGCAATGATTTCCACAAAATTTGTGCCACGACCGCCCCGCGGAGCGGAATCGGTACGGGAATTGCCGGCTAAAAGGTGAAGAAGCCGTTATCTAATCTTAGGCGACTGAAGGGGTTTTGGGCGGCGACTTCCTCTGTAGAGAATTCGGGGTCGAAGAAATCACTGATACCCAACAGGTCTCGGATAAGACTCGACTTCTGCGTTATTGTTGAGGCAGAGGCTCCAAAATGCTCTGCAATTTCGGAAGACGATGTATGCAACCGAGAATCTTTGGTCAACATGAAATTGACGCTGCAGATAGTATATACGGCAGCGGCAGCCCATATCTCAAGCCGACCGGACTGTAGCGGGTAAGAACGCTTGCGGCCCAGTTTCTGCACAAGTTTTGTACATAGTTCGGCGCACTCTTCATCCAAGCGCTCATTGCAAAATGCAACGGCAAGTTCTATCACCTTTGCTTCTCTATCTTTTAATTGTTGCTTATCCATTTTATATTCATTTTTCGATTAATATTCCGACTAAGGTTTGATGCCTTTGTGTAATTGCAAATTTCATACCACAAAAGTAGTCAAAATAGTGCATAATCGACAAAAAACGGTAAAATAAATTGTATGACTCATTTTAGGGTTCTAAAATTCGGGAAAATTCGGAAAAATTGGGGTTTTGAGCACAAAAAATGCAAATATGCAGTTTATTTGAAGATAAATTAGTAATTTAGCAGTTTGAATTAAAGGCGCATGTTGCGCTATGGTTATTAATTACATAATTATCAAGTGAATGGACAATAACAAAATACGCGTTGGGATTACCCACGGGGACACCAACGGAATTGGTTATGAAGTGATTATCAAGGCTCTCGGCGACCCTGCGATGTGCGAGTTGTGCACCCCGATTATCTATGGGTCGCAACGTATCGCCACTTTCTATCGCAAGGGCATCGACCTGGAGTCGCCGCTCAAGTTTAACATCATCTCGTCGGCTGCCGATGCCGACCCCGACGGCGTCAACCTGGTGGAAGTGCTCGGCAAGGATGCCAATGTAGATCCCGGTGTCGAGAGTAAAGAAGCGGGCGAATATGCCTTTATTTCCCTCGAATGGGCGGTTGCCGACCTCAAGGACGGACTTATCGATGTGCTCGTTACCGCTCCTATCGACAAAAAGACCATCCAAAGCGACAAATTTAACTTCCCGGGACATACCGAGTATCTCGAGGCATCGTTTGGCGAGGGGAAGAAGCCGCTGATGATTCTTTTCAACGACCACGTGCGCGTGGCTCTCGTTACCACCCATCTTCCTATCGCTCAAATTCCGGCGGCTATCACCAAAGACGCCATTCTGGAGAAACTCCGCATCTTCAACACCACCCTCAAGCGCGATTTCAACATCAACGCTCCGCGCATTGCGGTGCTTGCGCTCAACCCCCATGCCGGCGAACACGGATTGCTCGGCAAAGAGGAGGATGAGGTGATTATCCCGGCTATCAGCGAGGCGCGCGACGAGAAGATTATCGCTTTTGGACCCTACCCCGCCGATGGATTTTTCGGCAGCGAACTCTACTCCTATTTCGATGGCGTTCTCGCCATGTATCACGATCAGGGTCTCGCGCCATTCAAGACTATCGCTATGACATCGGGGGTGAACTTCACCGCCGGACTTCCATACGTGCGCACCAGTCCCGACCACGGCACCGGTTTCGACATCGCCGGCAAGAACAAGGCGAATGCCGACTCGATGCGCGAGGCTATCTACAATGCCATCGACATCTTCCGCAACCGTGCGCGCTACGACGAGATGTATTCCAACACTCTCCGTCGCCAGTATTTCGACAAGAGCAACGACAATGTGGTGCTCGACCTCACCAAAGATGAAGAAACAGACTAATCATAAATCCTATCCTATATGAATTACGCAATTATAGCAGCCGGCGAAGGCTCGCGCCTCGCTCAAGAGGGGGTGGCTAAGCCAAAACCGCTCGTTGAGCTATCGGGTGAGCCTATGATAGGCCGTCTCATCTCGATTTTCCTGAGATGCAATGCCGAGAGCATCAGCATCATTGTGAATGAATACATGACCGAGGTGCGCGAGTATCTCGAAAGCCTCAAGCTCCCGGTCCCCCTCAATCTTGTAGTGAAAACCACCCCAAGTTCGATGCACAGTTTCTACGAGTTGAGCCGTGTGATGAAGCCTGGCAAATTCTGCCTCACCACCGTTGACACCATCTTCCGCGAACCCGATTTCGCCCGCTACATCGCCGCATTTGAAGCCGACACCGAAAACGACGGTATGATGGCGGTAACTCCGTTTATCGACGACGAAAAGCCGCTCTATGTCGAGACCGACGACCAAATGAACATCGTGGCATTTCGCGACGCCGCCTGGGATGGCGCGAAATATGTCTCGGGAGGCATCTATGCCCTCAACGAGAAGTCGTTTGGGGTGGTGAAAGAGTGTATCGACAACGGCGTGTCGCGTATGCGCAATTTCCAACGCGCCCTCGTGTCGAGCGGTCTCAAACTCAAGGCATATTCCATCGACAAAATCATCGATGTGGATCATGCCGAGGATATAGCCACAGCACAAAAATTTATTAGCGAATAAATCAT
>SFER01000232.1 GCA_004557195.1 Bacteroidales bacterium
TGGTAAAAGCGTTTCAGTCTATTTGAAAGATTTAGATTTTCTCGAAACAATGAAGGCTCAAGGAATAGCTTTTGGTTTTGGCGATAAAATTGTTGCAGATATAGATGTCCAAATCAATATTACTGAAAAGACTACAAAAACAAAGTATACTGTTACAAAAGTAATTAGTTATCCACGATATACAAGGATTACGAAGCAGCAACAATTACCATTGTTTACGCAAAGTGACCAAGAATAACAATAGGGCGTTGCGGCACCGCCGCCGCGCTTTCGTGAACCGAGCCTTGGTCTCGGCCATACGGCTTCAATCGCATAACGCATAGCAGCCACGCGATCCCGGTAGCGGGAACGTGTGGTTGCTTTGTTTTTGGCCGGGGCGTGGTGGACGTGGGCGGTGAGAACGTGGACGGAGGGGGGATTTCTTCGGGGGATTGTTGCGCCGGGAGGTGGTCAGCAGGGGTGATTGGGGCGAGGTGGTCGGTGGACTTCGGAGGTGAATATCCGTGGGGTGTGGAGTAGTAGGTGGCGCTCGGTTGGCGATGTCGTTGTTTGCTGAGGATTGTTTGAGGGAGTCGATGATTTGTGAGCATGGGGAGGAGTGTGTGCCTATGGCTTGGGCAACGGCATGGAGCAAGGTGTTTCGTTGGAGTCCTTGACTTGTGAGGCAATAGCGGTTGACCACCACGATTGCTTCCGTCCTCTATAAAATCGTGGAGGCTATCTTCGTCAAGTTACGACTTCAAAAGAGGTGAAGTTCCCCGGCAGTGAGCTTGATGTAGGAGGTGGTCCTACGGCTTCAGCGGTTTGCCGTCATTGTTTTACAAGACGTGTCAGAGGGAAGTCACTGATTAGCGCATCGGTAACGCATCTGATATTTCACACTCGCGAAGGTAGGGCTGAACGCTCATTGCCAAAACCGCGCCGCTATTATGTACGACAATTTTATAAAAAAATGGGGCGAGCCTCATTTTTTGACCGGCGAGCCTTAAAATTCTCTATCAAATTTTTGGCAGTCGCTTTCTCAGCTCTCCCAATTTCTGCGGTGTAAAAATCAAACGCGCCCCGGCGCACAGTAACAACCCTCAAACACTTAAAACAATGACAGCAATTCACTCCACCTCCAGCTTCTTCACTTTCACCGCCGAAGAACTCCGCATCTATACTATCGAAGTCGTAACTTTTGACGGCGACAGCCACATCATCGAAATAGAGGCCGAAAGCGCCGAGGAGGCCTGCGAGATTGCAGCCTCACAGGTCGAGGACGCCGACTACACTATGGTTCAGGCCGTCGCCTGAGCCATAGGCTCCTCTCTCCCTCCTTTCTCCACCCCTCACGGAACATCAACTCTTTAATTCTCAAACAATATGACACGCAAACAAATCAACGACATCGCCGCCCAAATCGAGCGCACCTACAACTGCCGCCACACTAATGCGGATATGCAAATCACCACGGAAGTCCATTTCGCCGACCGCCTCGCCTGGATCTCAATCACCCCCGCCGAAGCCGAAAACATCTACGGCGCAACAATCTACTTCCCCGAAGAAATTCTGCCCTTCGCCTCCGTCTACGGTTTCACCGCCCACTTCGATGTCCTCCACGAGATTCCTTCGGGCAAAAACTTCCCCTGCATCAACTTCTTCTTCCACGGAGATATTGAGGGCTGAAAAGCCCTCTCTCTCCTCTCAACTCCTCCGGGGCAAGCCCTCGGGGGAGTTGTCTTTTACTGCGACCGCCCACCATAGTAAATTTGCGGCATGAGCCACAGAATTACATACAGACCCACCGGCATACTGCTATCCTCGCAAATCGGCGAAGTGAACATTGCCGTTGACGGCACCTCCGTTGACGTGACGCTGACCGCCACCACCGGGCAGCTCTCCATTCTGTCGGAGCGTTACTACGCCTACGGCGGCACGGTCACGCTCTACGACATCGGTTCGCTCATCGAGGCCGAGATGCAGAGCAGCGGTCTGAGCTACGCCACGTTTACCCTTACAGTCGGCAACGGCACCGCCGTTCACGACTCGGTCACTCTTAGCGTTCTCTACTGCGACCGCTACACGCTCTGCACTAATGCCGAGGTGTTTCTCGCTGAAAACTACCTCACCACCTTGCAGCATCGGCGCATCGCACCCGGCGACACGCTCTCGCTTTTTTACTTCGCCAAGGCCGGTGAATCCTTGCAAGCCTCCGTTACCGTCCGCTTCCGCATGGTTGGCTCAGAGGTGGTGTGGCCTCCGGCTCACTTCACCCTTAACAAAGGGCAAACCGCCTCGACCTCCGGGGTAGTTCAGCTCAACATCTCGCAAGACTACTTCATCAGTCAGTTTGCCGCCTCCAATCTCACCAAAGGCTTCGATTGGGAGGTGGTGGCAATGGATGTGAGTGTGGGCCAACGTGCAGCTACGCTCTACGTTGACCGCTCACTTGAAATGCTCGCCCACACGTTTCTGTTCCGCAAT
>SFER01000034.1 GCA_004557195.1 Bacteroidales bacterium
GATGCGTTTTTTACTGAAAACAATTCTATTATTCAAAATAAAATCTTCAGAACCAAGAGCATATATCAACCAAGAACCGAAAAGAACCATTTCCGACACAAGGATATAGAATTTTAGGCTTCTCACCTGAGGGAAGACAAAAAATAGGATTGTCAGTAAGACACAGAGAGCCAAGACCAAAAATTGCTTAACTCCTTTCGACTTAAGTTTATCCCTATACAAGTAAATCATGCCGCCTGCCATAAACAATGGCATTGTGTATATGATATTCCCTCTACCTACATCCGGGACGGCAATATCACCGTTGAACGAATAGATAGTGCACATTCCGGCAAGAATCAATGCTATTAACAAAGAAAACCATCCTCTCCGCTTATTGTCGAGCATAAAAACAAAGAACGGAAACAGTAAGTAGAATGCAAATACAAGCCCCAAAAACCAACCCACACCAATCATCGGAATCTGCGCATTAGGTATGAAATTGAAACACAATGTCAAGTTGGCAAATAGATTGCATACCTGGTCAAGACTTGGAGACAACGCAAAATCAAGCAGACATAGGCACGCAAAAAACGGCAATATCTTCATATACCTTTTCTTATAAAAGACATTCGGTGTAATTGCACCTGACTTCACCTTGTCATAGTAGCCGCAACAAAGCGAAAACCCACTCACAACCATAAACATCAATGTGAAATCGGTAAACCAAGGAATCATGGAATCTGTCAGATAGTTGCTACTTGGTTTGACAGAAATGTTCCCCAATACGTGCATCAGCACGATCCCGATTGCCGCATAGGCACGCAAACCATCCAAAGCCCCATACCTTTCAGAATTAATGGTGGATAATTGATTCTTATACATAAGATTATCATTTAAACATACGAGTATTGAAATCTTTAAAACTCACTCATTTATGCTCCATGCCATTTTTGAGGATGGGGATTATTGTTCCGGGGCGACTACTTTGAGTCGCTCTCCGGCATCGCGCACTATCGAGCGGTAGTATTCCTCGTTATAGCCGGGGAAATAGGGCGATACAGGCATTCCGTCGGGGGTGCGGAGGAATTTTCCATCCTTCTCTTTCTTCATGTTTCCATCGAGGAATTTCACAAGAAGGAACTCGCCGAGTTTGCGATAGGAGGTTGTGGCTTTGGCGGCTATCGAGCCGGAATAGTCGTTGAGCATCTCCACAGCATCTGCGGGCGATTCGGCGTATTTGGCGAGTGCAGCGCTCTCGATATTGCCTTGGTTGCGTTCCATTTCGTCTTCGAGTGTCGATTGCACTTTGCGAATATCGGAAATCATAAGCGAATAGCGCGAATAGGCTTGGTTAGCCACCCAGTTGGTAACCCAGAAAGCGGCATCCCAGGAGAGGGTGAGCAGGTCGCCGTTCCCCTCGGCATATTCGTAAGGCACACGCTGCATCGAGCAATACATCGGCACATACACGCAGGTGTTGGCATCGTCAACTCCAAACCAGAGTACTCCACCGATTGCATCGGGCAAATTGCGGCGCATTTGAGCCACGAGCGAGAAGCCGGTCTGCTGTGTGGCGATGGCGCGCTCGTTGGTATATTCCACTCCATCCACTTTGAAAGTCATAGGACGGAAACGATAGGGGCATGTCCATGGTCCTGCGCCGATGTCTTTAGTCATGTCGAAGGGGGTGTCCTCGAAATGGTCGCGCATCGCCCACTTCATATCCTTCACGCTCACCTTCTTGTCGGGGATAACATAGAGCGGCATCACCTCGGCACCTGCCTTGCCGTTGATAAACGGGAGGTAGCGCTCCATTCCCGAAGCGTGCTTGCTGAAGAACGACCACACGCGGGCGTCGCAGCCACGCAATGCACCGAAATCGGTGATTGAATATGCCTTCGAGAAACTGAAATCGGCATCCTTGCCGTTGAAATAGCCTTTCTTGCGCGCAAAAGAGATTACATCCTTGCTATACAAGCAGTTATCCTTGTCTTTGAGCGGAAATTGGTGGATTCGCGACTGGTTGGCGTGTCCGCTGATGGCGTTGTCGGGGATGCGCATCGCCACCCACACGGCACCGCGGCTGTCGCCGCCTTTGCCAATCATCTCGAGCACCCACACCTCGTTGGGGTCAGCAATCGAGAACGATTCACCCGAACTGTAATAGCCGTATTTCTCCACAAGGGTGGTCATGACATAGATTGCTTCGCGCGCTGTCTTGCTACGCTCGAGTGCTATGAAGATGAGCGAACCATAGTCGATAATACCTGTTGTGTCAACAAGTTCCTCGCGTCCGCCCCATGTCGATTCAGTAATCGAAACCTGGTGTTCGTTCATGTTGCCCACCACCGAATAAGTGTGTTCCACTTCGGGGATGTAGCCGAGGTGCTTGTTGGTGTCCCATTCGCGCACTTCGCGCATCGAGCCTTTGGGGTGAGTGGCTGCCGGGGTATGCCTCAACGCTCCGTAAAGCACATGGCTGTCGGCGGCATAGGTTATTATTGTAGAGCCATCGGCAGATGCATCTTTGCCGACAAGCAAACTGGTGCAACCCCATGCCGGAGATATCGCCCCGAGGATGAGAGCCATCACAAAAATCACTTTGAGTAGCAGTGTGATACGTTTAGATTTCTTTGTCATTTCGTTTTATCTGTATTACTGTTTTTTTATTGCAAGTGTGAGGGTGTAGTTGTCGGTGGCAATGCTCGACACACGGCACTCCATTCCGAGTGCCGAAGCAGTGTCGATATTGCCATCGCTGTCGAAACCGAGCGTAAGTCCCTCGGCGAAGTCGATGCCGGCTATCGGCAGCGCCTTATACACAGCCTCCTTGACTGTCCATGCAAGGATGTGGCGGTGGATATCGTCCTGCGCTATCAACTCGGCTTCCGACTGACTGAGGAAGCGAGAACGCACGCGCAGCACACGCGGCGAATACTCCTCGACATCAACGCCTATGCCTGCCCGGTCGGCTATCGCCACGGCGGCATAGTTGCGAGAGTGGGAGATGCTCAACCCCGCGATGCCGTCGATTTCGGGAGCGCCTTCATCGGTGTGGCGAAGGGTGAAACCGCCATCAACGAGATGCGCGATTGCGAGCCTCACCGCCATTTTCTGTCGGCGACAACCGCAGTTGCCTATCGCAGAGATGTCGGCAGTGGAAATTCCCTGAACGGCGCATTTTTCGGCGAGGTGTTCCTCATCCTCATCGATGCGCCACACTACAATGCGGCACCCGTCTATGCTCAACTCCCTCTCTATCATTTGTCAAGGGGCAATTTGAGATTTTGGAGCATTGTCATCACATCGTCGGTGATATAATCGACAACCGGGGCTATAGAATCGGGATTGTTCCTCCCATCGACATAGAGCGCACCGGTGAAAATGAAGGAGGTGCTGTCGGTGGTGATGAATTGAAGCGGCGTGGGCACATCGGCGCCGGCAAAAAACACTTCGGCGGTGTAGCGCCCGAGCGAGTCTTCAAACACTGCGCTACGCATTTCGCGCCCTTCGGCGTTGAGCGATATGCGCTTGCGGCGGTTGTCGAGATGCTGAGCCAGGTTGCCGCGCGACACCGGCACAAAGGAGCAATACACCGTGGAGCGGTAGTGCGGATAGCTGATGTTGAGCCAGCGGCTGCCGTCGCCGGTGGTGCTGTCGGTACTCTCCTCCGCCACGGCGCTGTTGTTGACAAGCAGTCCGAGAGGAAGGATATCCACATGAGTGTAGGTGGAATCGATTCGGTCGATGCGCATCATTGCTCGCGGTCGCGGCATTGTGGTGTCATCGACCACATATTCCACTATCGCAATGGCAGTCAAGGCAACTATCAGCACCGACACAAAACTGAATAGAATGTATTTAGCTGTTTGTGTCATCGTTGTTTCTTTCGGGTGTTGGTTCTTGTCGTTGAAGAATCCTCACTTTTATCGAGGCAATACGGTGCTTGTCGAGTTTAAGCACGAGGAAACGGCAACTGCCGTGCTGGATATATTCTTTTTCTTTCGGGAAATCGCCTTTGAGTTCGAGGAGCAACCCGGCAAGGGTCTCTGCCTCTTCCCCTATCTTGTCAAACTCCTCCTCGGGCACTCCGGTAATCTTGCAGAAGTCGTTGAGGAGTGTTTTGCCGTCGAAAATATAGGCTCCGTCGGGGAGTTTCTGGTAAAGTTTCTCTTCGGTGTCGTATTCGTCGTTGATGTCGCCGACAATCTCCTCGAGCACATCCTCGAGGGTTACGATGCCGCGAGTGCCGCCAAATTCATCGACAACGATTGCCATGTGAATCTTTTTCTTGCGGAAATCTTCGAGGAGGTCGTCGATCATGCGCGTCTCGGGCACGAAATATGCCTGGCGAATGAGGCGTTGCCACCTGAAGTTTTTCTCCGCCTTTCCGATATATGGGAGCAGGTCCTTGGCATAGAGCACTCCTTTTATATTATCGGGAGTTTCTTCATACACCGGCATACGGGAATAGCCGGTGGAAACGACGCGCTCCACCACTTTATCGAAATCGAGGTTGAAATCGAGGTCTTCGATATCCACGCGTGGACGCATGATTTCGGTAACGGTTGTGCTGCCAAAGGTGAGAATGCCTTCGAGGAGCTCTTTCTCGTCGGAAGCCTTCACATTGGTAATCTCAAGGGCTTGCGAGAGGTCTTCCTTCGAAATTTCGTCGCCATGCGCCGGAACGATGCGATTCACTATCCCGGTGCTCTTCACGAGCAGTCGCGACAGCGGCGAGAACAGGCGGAAGAAGAAATTGATGCCGGGAGCGGCAAACAGGGCAAACTGCCGGCTGTAGTTGGTCGAATAGAGTTTCGGCAAAATCTCGCCGAAAAGTAGAATAAGGAATGTGAGTATTACCGACTGAACGAGGAAATCGACAAGCGCACTCTCGATTTCAAACACCTGAGTCATCACATAGTTAAACAAGATAACGATGGTAACGTTCACCAGGTTGTTGGTAATGAGGATAGTAGCAAGGAGTTGCTCGGGAGATTTGAGCAGGCGACACACAGTCTCGCCCTGAGGAGTTTCTGCCATCTCTTCGCGTTGCGACTTGCTCAGCGAGAAAAACGCTATCTCCGAACCGGAGACAAAAGCCGAAAGGCACAAAGCCACAAGAGCAAAGGAAAATGCGACGATGCTACCCAATGTGGGCACATTAAAAGATATAAGATTGCAGAGCGCACCGCTTGCGCTTATAAAACTAAAGATACACGATAAAGGGTCGGGGTCCAAAACAAATCTAATTAGTTATACAATCGGCATTTCCATGGAAAACCGGCTTAAAATCTATTAAGCGCTGCAAAGTTAGCAATTTTTATTCATCCCGACAAATATTTCCCCAAACTCCCCAAATCTTTCCGCAGAAAACCGCGGCAGAGGGCGGGGGCGCTACCGATGGCGGCACCCAGAAGCGGGAAGTGCAACGTACAGCAATCCTGAACACGGATTTAACGGATAAAACGGATTTAGCTCTCAACGAGGCGATGTGCACTGCGCTCGCCGGTGATTGGGTCGTAAGCGTTGGCGCGTTCGGCGGCGGTCATGTCATAGGTTTGGTCGCGGTACCAATTGATTTGCTCCAATGTGTTGTAGTAAAATTGTAGTACGCTGTATATTAGATATTGCCAACCACAACACAAACGGTAGGGGCATTATTTATCGTCGGAAGGCGGCACTCGGGAATGCAAAAATAAAAACGAGTTTTTATTTTGACATTCCTCTCATTTGCACTATCTTTGTAAAAATATTGTAAACTTTGTTTTATGGAACTTGATTGGAAAGACCAACTTGCAGCCGCGTTTAATATTGACCCTGATTCCGTTTCGCACGATGAACCTCAAGTGGACGCTCCGGCTGCCAAGCAAAACCTCAAAATAATGCTCGACAAGAAAAACCGCCACGGCAAAGCTGTTACTCTTATCGTCGATTTCAACGGCTCTGACGAGGAGCTGAAGGCTCTCGCCAAGGAACTTAAGGCTCTGTGTGGCGCCGGCGGCTCTGCCCGCGGCGGTGAAATACTTATCCAAGGCGATGTGCGCGAAAAAGTTCAAAAATATATGGTTTCCAAGGGTCACAAGGCTCGTATAATATAATTTTGATTATGCTCAAAATCACTAAGGCTTCGGCAGGAAGCGGTAAAACATTCAATCTTGCGCTCGAGTTTATCAAAATGATTTTCAACGAGCAGAAGTCGTTGCGCACCCCTCATAGCTCTATCCTCGCCATCACTTTCACCAACAAAGCGACCGAGGAGATGAAGGAACGTATCGTGAAAGAACTGCATCTTCTTGCCCGCTACGGCACGCAGGGGATAGAGAAGAGCAAATTCATGCCATTGCTGGTCAATGACTTGAAGAAATCGGAGCAGGAAATCAGTAAGATGGCGCAAACTGCTCTCGAAACTCTGCTCAACGATTTCTCGGAGTTTAATGTGAGCACTATCGACTCGTTTTTCCAAAATGTGCTGCGCAGTTTTGCCTACGAGGTTGATATTATCGACCGTTTCGGGCTGGAACTCGACGACGATTACGTTCTCGGCGCCGCGGTGCAAGCCATCCCACAGGGAATTAGTTCTAATCCGGGAATTTTGGACATAATCAAGAATTATACGATGTCGAAAATGGACAACGCTAATAGTTGGAATATTTTCAAACGTAGCAAATCACCCTACGACACGAATATCTACACAATTTCAAAATTCCTTTCGTCGGAGAAATACAAGACCAACAAACAGGCATTTGCCGACTACTTCAAGAATGCCAACATTTCTAATCTAACCCAAGAAATCGGCAAAGCAATCACAAATTGCATCAACAATATAAACTCGGATATTCAAAGATTTAAAGATAACTATGGGGATTTTGTCAAAAAAAGCCCGAAAATAGAAAAGTTGCCGGACAATCCCGAATTTGTCAAATTGGGAAAATTCTTAAAGAAGCTGGAGAACGGACCCGGCTATTTCCTTAAGAGCGGGAGCCCCGCTGTCTCGCCAACGCTGTTTGACGATGCAATCAAAAATCTGAAACTGCTTCTCGACTTGCTCAATATCAAGCCGTTGCTCCCTTTTGTTGCGCTACTCGATGCGGTGAGCGGCAACGTGGAGGAGTTTCGCAAAGACAACTCGCTGATTCTCCTGAGCGACACCAACGAACTCCTGCGCGACATAATCGACAAGGAGAACATTCCGCTCATCTACGACCGCATTGGGGTGCGCCTGCGCCATTTCCTCATCGACGAGTTTCAAGACACTTCGAGAATGCAATGGGAAAACCTGCGTTATCTTGTCGAAGAGAGCCTTGCAAACGGCAATTCCAACCTCGTTATCGGCGATGTGAAACAGTCGATTTACCGTTTCCGCAATGCCGACCCCACTCTGCTCGCATCGCAGATTTTCAAGGATTTTTTCAAAAATATTCTCAACGATTCCAACAGTGGAGAAACCACCAACTATCGCAGTGCCAAGGAGATTGTAGAGTTTAACAACGATTTCTTCAAGGAACTGATAGGAAAATTCGGCGAACAGCTCATTAAAGACGCCTATCAGAATTGCTCCCAGATTGTCAACAAGAAGGATCTACCCGGATATGTGAAGGTGAAACGCTATCCCTTTGAAGGCGACAAGGGAAAAAGCAAGGAAGCCGAAGATAAAGTCAAGGAGATGATTGCAGAGGGTGCGATTGACACTATCAAGGATGTGATTTCGCGCGGCTATAACTACCGCGACATAGCAATTCTGGTGAATGCCTCTGCCGATGGGGAGCTTATAGTGAATAAGTTGACGCAACATAGCATCCCCGTGATTAGCGAGGATATGCTCGCCCTTGCCAACTGCCCGGCGGTGTCATTGGTTATCACCGTGCTGCGATATATCGACCAAAAAGCGACATTGCCAGAGCCAGAGCCTGCAACATCTTCGCGCTATTGCAACGACCGGCTCGCCCTCATACAAATAATCAAACTTTTCGATTCTCAAATCAACCAAGGCGAGACTCCGTCGGTTGCAATCACTAAGGCAATTGAAAATTTCCGCAACGATGCCGATATTTCCACACCCGAATTTGAAATCAACGATTTATATGCCCTTGTGGAGTCGATTATCGAGAAATATATCGACGAAGGCTTGCGCAGCCGATACTGCGACTATCTCACTGCGCTGCAAGATGTTGTGGTGGATTACACATCGCGCTATTCATCCGACCTCCATTCGTTTCTCTCGTGGTGGGACGGCAACAAGGCTGTAATCTCATCGCCCGACGATGTGAATGCCGTGAAAGTGACGACTATCCACAAATCGAAGGGTCTCGAATTTCCGATTGTCCTTATCCCGTTTGCCACCTGGAACCTGAGCAAAATCAACGATGTGCTTTGGCTGCCTGTGCCTCAGGCAATAAAACAGGTTATGCCAAATGTCGATTTCCCGCCGCTCGTTCCCGTGAGCTCTTTGCGCATCAAAGAACATTCTAAGTTCTACGATGATTATAAAGAGGAACTTGAACTCAGCCGGCTCGACAATATCAACAAAGTGTATGTGGCTTTCACACGCCCGGTGCGCGAGTTGCATGTGTCATTTTATATCAAAAAGGAAGAGAAAAAGGAAGAGGAAAAGGAAACGGAGCTCTATCTCAGCAAGTATATCGATGAAATTCTTAAACCTGAAGAGATCTACGAGCATGGCTCCCCGACAAGCCAGGTCAAGAGTCTCGCATCGCCGAATGCCTCGGACGCTGAAGAGATGCCGCCATACATCCCCTCGGCACGCAGTGTCAGCGACAGTTACGATGAGGAACTACACACCGAGGAGGCTGAAGCCGGATTGTGCAAGCACGAGATTATGAGCTACATCACCACTGCCGCCGATATCGACAGGGCTGTGGCAAAGGCTGTTAGGCGCGGAATCCTCCCCGAAAGCGATGCCGAAGGCACAAAGACGGAGTTCCGCGGTTTCTTGAGTCAGCAGGAACCTTCCACATGGTTTGCCCCGGGATTGAAGGTGAAGAAAGAGCGCGAGATAATCTACAGTTATGACACATGGCGCATCGACCGTGTCATAACAACACCCGATGGTGACACTATTGTCATAGATTTCAAATTCGGCGAACCGGAATCGAAGCATATCAAGCAAGTGCGCCACTATATGCACCTGCTCCGCGAGTGTGGATGTGGCAATATCGAGGGGCGTGTGTGGTATCCCCACCTCGGAAAGGTGGTAAATGTGTCGTTTGAGCCATAGCGCAAGTGAAAAGAATGCTAAATTTTACTTATATGGTTCAAAACAGCGCATTTTTGGCACGAATTTTGTATCTTTACAACCTGGAAAATGTTTAACATATAAAATATAAAATTGATATGATTAGCGAAAAATTACAAAAGGCCATCAATGACCAAGTTAAAGCCGAAATGTGGTCGGCAAATCTCTATCTTGCAATGTCATTCTACTTCAAGAGAAACAGTTATGACGGTTTTGCCAACTGGATGAAGAAACAATCCGACGAAGAAATGGACCACGCCATGCAACTCGCCGACTATGTAATGAAACGCGGCGGTGTTATCACCGTTGACGCTATCGACGCTGTTGACAACGAGTGGAAATCGCCACTTGATGTGTTTGAGCGCGTTTATGCCCACGAATGTCATGTATCACAACTCATCGATGCTCTCGTTGATGTTGCTTCTTCGGAACGCGACAAGGCTTCGCAAGACTTCCTTTGGGGATTTGTTCGCGAGCAAGTTGAAGAAGAGGCTACCGCACAAGGCATCGTTGACAAAATCAAGAATGCAGGCGAGGCTCAAGCCGCTATCTTTATGCTCGACGCTCAACTCGGCGCTCGCAAATAATTCGGCACATCGCTACAAAAGCACAAAGCGGGACTACCATTCGGCAGTCTCGCTTTTTATGACTATATCGCAAGCCGGAGTGGCTACTTGGTTTTGCGGCGGTGTTCGATGATTTTCGCTACGGCTACAAACTGGTAGAAGCCGTCGAGCATGGCGCTGATGAAACCGGGGACGCCGTCGCGGATGCCGCCCTTGAGGATGTAGGAACGGAAAAAGCGGAAGAATGGGCGCCAGAGGAGTGCTCCCACGCCGTAGTTTTTGGCGGCACGCTTCACCACCTCGTTTTCAGTGTAGGCGTTCATCTTGTCGAGGACCATCTTCACCGAGTCGTTGGCGATGTGGATGAAGGCGAGGTCGCTCCTCGAAGCCGGGATGCGCTCAACGCGCCCCTGCACCGATGGCATCGTGTGCACGTAGGGCGGCCACACAGTCCCCTCTTTGATGAAGAAACGGAGTTGGGAATCGGGGTAATAGCTGTGCATAAATCGCCCCATGCGATAGTTCTTGCGCGGAATCCATAGTCCGGCGGGCGCGTCGGGCGATGCAATCACCTTGTAGAGGTATTCGCGAAGTGCGTCGGGGACAATTTCGTCAGCATCGAGCACCAGCACCCAATGGTGGGCAGCCGATTGAATGGCAAAGGTGCGTGCCGGCTCGGCGCTCACGCAGTCTCCCTTGGGGAATGTAACCACGCGGCAGCCGAAACGGGCTGCGATTTCGAGGGTGGAGTCGGCGCTTTCCATGTCGCAGATGAGCACTTCGTCGAAGTTCTTCACCGATTCGAGCACCTCGGCAAGTTGCCTTTCGGCATTGTATGTGTTGATTACGACAGAAATCTTGTTCATTGCCATCAGTTTAGAATAGAGAATAAAGCGTGTCGAGATAATGCTTGGGAGCGAAACGGGCGAGGCTCTGCTTCTTGATGGCGTCATAGTCCCAAGAGCGGTTCCAGGCGACATTCACAGCCTCGAGCAGTGCGTGGTCGTTGCCCGACTCGAAAGTTACGCCTGTTTCGGGCGAGATGAGTTCGGGGATTCCGCCGATATTCGCGCCCACCACCGGAGTTCCGGCGCAGAGACTTTCGATTACACTGAGCGGATTGTTTTCGTAACATTCCGACGGCATTATCGAGAAGCGCGCCTCGGCGAGGAGTGCCACCACCTGAGCGGCATTTTGCATCCCGAGGAACTCGATATTGGGGAAATCGGAGAATTTATGACGCAGGTCGAGGTCGAGCGGACCGCCACCGGCAACTTTCAGGTTGATTTTGGAATGAGCAAACGCGCGCATGAGCGTTTCCACCCCTTTTTCGGCGGAAAGACGCCCCACATAGAGGGCATAGTCTTTGCGCGGCACGATTGCCGAGCGGGAGAGCGAGTCAAACTTGTCGGGGTCGATGAAGTTGCTGAGTGTGAGCAACTTTTCGGGGTTAAAGCCGCCGGCTTTCATCTTCTGCGCCATGAATGCGCTAGGGCAGATGAATGTGTCGGTTGCCGCCTCAATGCGCTTGCGGTTCCACTTGAGTGCCTCGATGTAGGCTATGACGCTTGCCGCCATGCTCCCTTTCATGCAGCGGTGGCGCACCACATTGAACTTTGCATCGAAACAGAGTTGGCACGGCTTGGAGTTGCGTGTGCAAGAGTAGGACGGGCAAAGCAACTTGAAATCATGGAGAGTCCAGAGCACGCGACACCCGCGGGCTTTCGCCATCTCTGCCACCACCGGCGAGATATAGGAGTGGATGTTGTTGAGGTGAACCACCTCGGGCTTGAACTCATCAAGGATAGCCGAGAAAGCCTTCTTCACATCTCCGCATCCCATCACACGGCGTGCGGCTTTGAGTTTGGAACCGATACCCCCCGAGAAGGATACCTCGGAAACGAAAAACCGGGAGAATGGTGAAGCGATATTCTCGGGGAATTGCATCGAGAACACCGCCACCTCGCAACCGGCATCCCGGAGCAGCCGCTCGAGATTCAGCGAATAGATACAGTCTCCGCCGCGGCGGTAGTAGAATTTATTGACTACGAGTATGCGTTTATTCATATTTAGTTGCTTAATCTTGTAAATAAAACTAAAAAAACGGGGGTTTATTGTGCTCTCGATGCAATTTATTTCTCATTTTATCGTTTAAATGACAATGAAACCAACAGAATCCGGCAATAGAGGCAGCAAACTATTGAAGAACCTTGGAATTTATGCCCTTGGCAATATAAGTTCCAAGTTGATAATGTTTATCCTCGTGCCCGTGTATTCATTTTTCATATCTCCCGATGAATTAGGGCGTTACGATATTTTCTTCATGTGTGTAACCGTGCTGTTGCCGATAGTGTCGATGCAGCTGCGCGATGGCACTTTCCGATTTCTGGTAGATACCGACGATGAGGAGAGGCGCAAGAAAGTGGTTACATTCTCGCTGAAAACACTGGTGCGCAATTTCATCGTGTGTGCCGGGGCGGGAGCGATACTCAGTTTTGTACTCGATGCAAAATATTTGTGGTATGTGATAGGCTTTGCAGCCTCGCTGTCGCTTTATGAGGTGATAGTGCAGGCGGTGCGCGGCTTGGGGCACACCAAGGCTTTTGCCGGGGCGGGTATTCTCACATCATTTTTGATTTGCGGCATCACGCTGCCTCTTGTAGCGGTGTTTGAGATAGGTATCGACGGCATTTTCATCGGTAATATTGCCGCACGACTGATAGTTATAGCACTGATAGAATTGCGCCTTCATCTGTTTTCGCGCTATTTTGTGCCACACCTTCACGACCGCGCCCTCGGGCGGGAGATACTCGGTTTCAGCGTCCCGCTTGTGGTGGTAACTCTATTGCTGTGGGGGCTGTCGTCGAGCAATCGCTTCTTTATACAGCATTTTGTGGGGTATAGCGAGAACGGATTGTTTTCGGTGGCTCAGAAGTTTGCCGCCATACTCGAGACTCTCGCCCTTATATTCTACCAGGCATGGCAGGAAACAGCCATCAAGCAATACGACGACAGCGACCGCAACGCTTTCTATTCGCGCATCCTCAACATCTACATCTGGTTCCTCACTCTGCTTGTGGTGGTGGTGTCCTATGGGGTGAATTTGCTCTATGGATGGATCGTGAGCGCCGAATATCAGGAAAGCCGCTTCTATCTCTATCCTCTGCTCTCCTCGTCGATGCTGGTGTCGCTCTGCTTCTTCTACGATGTGGGGTATCAATGCGTGAAAAAGACAGTGCGCGAATTGCCGGGGCTTGTTATAGCGCTGGCGATATCGCTTGCAGGCAACTTCTTCTTCGTGCAGTGGTGGGGTGTGTATGGCATTCTTGCCACCCTCAACCTCTCCTACTTGGTGCTTATAGCGATAAGGATTGCCGACACCAAGAAATACATCCGCCTCACTCTCACATGGCGCAGTTTCCTATCGATGGCTGTGCTTGTGGCTGCCGGGCTGTTCTACTACATTCTGCCGGGAAAGGTGGAGAATTTCGCTTTTGGAGTGCTCATGTCGGTGGTACTGCTCGCCTGCGTGCCCCCCGAAATAATTAAGATGGTCTTATCAAAGATAAAACCATCTTAAAACCAACATGCATCTGCGCCCGATTCCGGCGCAGTTTATTTTCACTTGTATTTTTTGAACAAAGCCACCATGCTGCCGGCAACGCCTTCGGCGGTGAGTTGCGGACGTTTGCGCTTGCAAGCCTCGTGGAACTCGGGGTAGCGCCTCACCATCTCCGCCAAGTCGTGTTCGTCCCAGTTGTCTTTAACGATGCCGAGCGAGTCATTTCTTACATAGGTGTGGTTGCACGGGACCGTGTTCATAAGCACCGGTGTACCGGAAACTATCGACTCGGGCACCGACACCATCGAGAGGTCTTTCGATGTGTTGATGAGGATTGCCGTCGCTTTGTTGAGAATCTGAGCCATCTCGTCGTGGGATTTAAAGCCGAGCAAGTGCACATTCTCGCCTACACCGAGGCTGCCAATCAGCGCCTTAAGGTTCTGTTCCTCCTCGCCATCGCCAATGATGTTGAGGTGGTAGTCTTCAAAGCCGGGTAATTTTATGAATCGTGCAAATGTGGCAATCATTTTGTCGATGTTTTTGCCGGGCACAAGGCGAGCGAGAATCACAAAATAGCGTTTCATCTCCTCGCACGGCACAAGCAATTCGCCGTTCACGCCATGAGTTACGGTCTCGGGCACTGCCGAGCGGGTGTATTGAGCCACAAAATCGCGAGCCGCTTCGGTGTTGCCAATCACCGGGATGCCGTTGAGGTAGCCTCTCACCACTACATTGTACCACATGAGCGAAGGTATCTTGAAGAACTTGTGCTGGTGGAGCGACAGTTCTTGCCAGATGATGAGTTTGTCGCGCATAACGCGAGCTGTGAGCAGAGTGGCAATCGAGAAAGACTCAACCGATATCACCATGTCGTAGCGGTGCTTGTTCTCTCGAAGCCATTTGGTGAAGCCTTTAGGGTAAGGGAGCAGTGCCGGCTTGAACACCCGAGGCATTACCGATTTGAAATAGACCACCTCAAAAGGGTAATCGTTGTCTTCAGTGGGGCGAAATTCTTCCGACGCAAGGATGGTGGCAGTGTGTCCACACTTGATAAAGCCCTTGGCGAAATTGCTCGCCATGGTGTCTTTAATCGACTTGCGGCGAGTTATTACCCCCTTTTCGGCGGTTGTGAGTATGAGGTTTACAATGAGTATGTTCATGTTTATTCTTCAATAGTTTCTGTTTTCTTCTCTTTGCGCAATATCACTGCAAGCACGAGGAAGAAAGTGGGAGCAAAGATAGAGAATACGATAGCCAATCCCAAAACAATAACACTCTTGGTGAGGAGCGGTTTCACCTCGCTGTAGGCGGGTTCGATAATGAATCCTCGGGGGAAATTGGATGCGAGGGTCATGGCGTTGTCGTAGCGTTTGCCGAGAAGGAAGAGATAGAGTTCGTTCTTGAGTTCCTTATCGCGCATCATGTCGAAATATTCACGCTCATATCCGGGCATTTTGTTGATTTGCGAATCATATTTGTATTTCTCGCTTTTCAAAGTCTCAATAAAGATGAGGTTGTCGGCTTTGCTGCGTTTCACGCTTTCGAGGAGCGAAATGCGCATCGCATCGATTTGCTCGGTGAGGAGGCTATATGAG
>SFER01000233.1 GCA_004557195.1 Bacteroidales bacterium
GTTCAATACACTTGAGCAATGTGAATGTGGTTAAGCGTGTGAGCCTTGAGAAACCGATAGTAATTACGGTTTTCAACCCGGTATTATTCCCGGTATTCTTTTTAGAAAATGACCAAATATCGTCGGCTATCGACGATTGCTATTTATTCCCTGTTCTAAAATTTCTCTTCCTGAAATCTCAGGGATTTCGTGCGCCTCCGGTAATTTGAATGTTATTTGCAAACAACTCAAGAGTTGCTAAACTCGGCAACCAAACCAATTAAACAAAACATTCAAATTTTATTTTACAATTATATGATTAACAAATATTTGGCATACTTGTGCGCATTCGTTATGTGTACAGCATGCGGCACATCGGAAAAGCATCACGACCACGACCATGACCATGAAGGTCATAATCATGAAATAGAGGAGCATCATCACGAAGCAGATGAACATGAACACGAACATGAACACTCCACCGATGAAATTGTTTTCGAGCACTCAAAAGCGGAAAAGATGGGAGTGAAATCGATATTAATCTCCCCTACTCCATTCAACAGCATAATTAAAGTATCGGGCGAAATAATATCGGCTCAGGGCGATTCTTACGTTGTCTCGGCGCCATCGGCTGGCATTGTAAGATTTTGCAAGAGCATCACTGCCGGCAGCAAAGTGAATGCCGGAGCAATAATTTGCTCGATTTCAGGAGATAAGTTGGTGGGTGGAGACTCAAATTCTGCGGCACGCATCACCTACGAAGCTGCAAAACGTGAATTTGAAAGAATTGAATCACTATTTAAGGACAAGATTGTTACCGAGCGCGAATATAACACCGCTCGAGAGGCTTACGAAAAAGCCAAAATCGCATATCTCGGCTCTTCGGGAAGCGGCTCAAACGCATCTTCGGCAATATCGGGTGTTGTAACCGAAATCAATGTTACTGATGGCGCATTTGTCGAGGCTGGAACAGCCATTGCCACAGTGTGCAAAAACGTGCGACTGCAGTTGCACGCCGATGTGCCTCAACAGTATCTCAACCAGGTGGCAAACATTGTGTCGGCAAATTTCACAACTCCATATAACGACAATGTCATAAGGCTCTCGGAATTGAACGGGAAGCGAGTTTCGGCAGCATCGACAACCGCCACACAAGGATACATCCCTGTTGTGTTCGAGTTCGACAACGATAACACACTTGCCGCCGGGACTTATGCTGAGATTTACCTTATTTCATCGGCTAAACATGATGCAATAATTGTTCCTGCGAAAGCTCTCTCCGAAGAACTCAACAAATTCTTTGTGTTCATACAAATAGACGAGGACTGCTACGAGAAACGCCTTGTAACAATTGGGCAGACCGATGGAGAGAATGTTGAAATAGTATCGGGCATCACCGGCGGTGAAAAAGTAGTTACCGAGGGGGCGGTATTTGTAAAACTCGCATCCAATTCAGGCGCCATACCCGAGGGACATAGCCATAACCACTAAAAACTTATCGCTATGCTTAATAAGATAATAAGATTCTCACTGCAGAATCGCATTCTCATACTCATATTGTCTTGCCTCATGCTTATTGGAGGGACAATAGTTACGATAAACACCGAAGTGGATGTATTCCCCGACCTAAATGCGCCAACAGTGGTTGTTATGACCGAGGCGCCGGGGTTTGATCCCGAGGAAGTTGAGAAATCGGTTACATTCCCTATCGAGACAGCCGTTAACGGAGCCACTAATGTGAGACGAGTGAGGTCGTCGTCCTCTGCCGGATTCTCTATCGTGTGGGTAGAATTTGATTGGGGGATGGATATCTACCGCGCAAGGCAAATTGTTTCGGAAAAATTGACTACAATCACCGATGCATTGCCGCAAGGTGTTAACACCCCTACCCTCGGGCCTCAATCGTCGATTTTGGGTGAAATGTTGATTATCGGAATGACGTCCGACACTGTTTCAATGCAAGACCTACGCACAATTGCCGACAAGCAACTGCGCCCTCGACTGCTCGCTGTGGGAGGCGTGTCGCAAGTAGCGGTAATAGGTGGTGATGTCAAAGAATACCAGATAAAAATCGACCCGGCGAAGATGCGCTACTTCAACGTTTCGCTCGATGAAGTGCTTAGCGCCACCGAAAACATGAATAGCAATGTGGGTGGTGGCTCCCTTTTTGAATACGACAATGAGTATCTCATCAAGGGAGACCTTAACACAAACAATCTCGAGGATATCGGGCTTGGAGTTGTTCGCAGCGATTCCAATGGAATTGTGATGATTAGGGATATTGCCCAAGTGGAAATCGGCAATAAGTTGCCAAAACTCGGCGTTGCATCGGAGAAAGGTCATCCTGCCGTGTTATTGACAATTACCAAGCAGCCGAATATCGACACAAATAAATTGACAGCACAAATCGAGGATGAATTGGAAGAAGCCGGGAAATCGATTCCCGACGGAATCAACATTTCAACCGATA
>SFER01000035.1 GCA_004557195.1 Bacteroidales bacterium
TGAAAAACCTCTCAAGGCTCGACAACCAGCCGCAATCGCTTCGTGACAAGGTGTTCGACAGACTGTTTACTCAGGCTGAAATTGCAAAATTCAATCCGCGTGAGTTGAGGGAATACGAAGACAGCCGCAAAGCATATCGCGACCTCAAGAACTGCCTCGACACCGCCATGCGCGAGGGCATAGAGAAAGGCCGCACCGAAGGCCGCGCCGAAGGTCGCGCTGAAGGCATTGCTGAGGGACGTGCCGAAGGACGTGCTGAAGGCATTGCAATTGCCGTTAAGGCAATGTATTCAAATGGAATGAATGTAGAAGCAATCGCTGCAACAATGAACATGACATCCGAAAAGGTTAAAGAAATTCTTAGCCTCTAAAAAATATCAGCACTAACATTGTTGCTGATGTTTTCCACACGGCAGAGTGTCGCCTCCGATGGCACACCGTTTTTGAGCATGCCCATCTTCTGGAACCGACCAAGATTGATTCTGCCGAAATCGATTATGTCCACACGCCCGACACGCCCCGATGCTCGGGCGAATATTTTCAGAATCAGCATATCGCGGAACCAATGGCGGATATTCCCCTTATTCGACCTTCAAAAATCGGGGATCGAAGATACAAAATTTATTTGTTACCTTTGCAAGAAGGTTAAGTGCCGATTGATCGGCCATGGTCAAGTGATTTGGATTTTTCATAATTATTCGCTTTTTCTTTTTTAGATTTACTAAAAATCCACCACTTGACCAAATTTTTATACTGCTTATTTAGTTGATAACAAGATATTTAACATATTTTTAATTGTATATTTAATCAGTTAAATCCAACAAGTAAAATAGGCAAAACGAGCGAGAATCTCGCCCGAATCCTCGCTATAAAATAATGCAGTTTTTGATATGCAGAGCTATTTTTAGATGAAAGAGCCGTGTAAAAATCGGAAGAATAGGGATAAAAGTTTGCTTGCAGTTGAAAATTATTGCATATCTTTGCATATATCACTATTTTCAACTTTTAAACAGACGGAAACTACAAAACAACTACCAATAGGCATGAAAAGATTATTTACCACAATGACAGCCTGCCTGCTAACTTCCGCAGCTATGCTTGCCGACGCTCCCGCCGATTACTATAGCTCTCTCGAAGGAAAGTCGGGCGAGAGCCAAACCAGCTCATCCCATTGCCGCCCGGAGTGTGTGTAATCACCGTCGATGGAATGACTCACCCGTCTAAAGTGATAGTGAGGAAATAGTATCACAATGGTATAACCCTGATTAAACAATTTGATTATGACTTCACTTAAAGAATTGCTAAAACGCGAATGTTCCTATGAACCTGCCGATGCCACGCTCGACAGATTCCTGGCACTTGCACAGACCATAAATCTTGCTCAGGACGAAGTGCTCATACACCCCGGCCAGAACAACTCCAACGTGTATGTGGTGAAAGACGGCATTGTGAGATTTGCCGACATGAACGGGGAGAAGGAGCGCACTTTTGCCTTTGCCACACCCGGAACGGTGTTTATGTCGAAGCATTCATTTGTGAAGCATCTGCCGTCGTACTACCTCGTTGATGCATGCTGCGAATCGACTTTGCTTGCGGTGAAATGCGATGACTTCAATCAGCTTGTAAGGGAGTGCCCCGATTTTGCCGTGTGGAGCCTGCACTTGGCATGGGAGGAACTATTCTATCAGGAGTATAAGAACGTGAATGTGAACAACGGCACTGCCAAGGAACGATACCTTGCACTCCAGAAAAACAGGCCCGAAATCATAGGCAGGGTGTACCAGAAGACCATCGCTTCCTATCTGGGCATCTCGCCCGAATACTTGTGTCGCCTGCGTAAGACTCAAAGCCGACAAGAGTAGAATCGGGAATTCTTGAAATTTTTTTAAGCGATTGACATAAATCAATCGCTTTATTGTTTATTCACATTACATTTGCCAATAATTCATAAAACATAAGAAAAAATGCGATTTATGCGACAAAATGTGCATTTTTACAACCATTTTTCTGCAAATCTGTCATTTTTGTGTTTCATTTGCTAAAAGACAACAATCTTATAATACTAACAATTAAAAAAAGGAATTATTATGAAATTCAGATCTTTACTCTTCGTGGCTGCAGCCGCTCTATCGAGCCTCAGCCTTTCGGCCTTCACCTACAATGGAATCGAGTATGAAGCCGTAACATCTTCAACAGCCAAAGTGTCGTCGGGAGCCAATGCAACCGGCGATGTGGTGATTCCGGAAACCGTCTATGATGGTGAAACAGCCTACACGGTGACAGAGCTGGCCAAGAGCTGCTTCCGCAGTGCCCAAATCAAGTCGATAACTCTCCCCTCGACCGTCACTAAGATGGGAAGCAGTGCTTTCAACGGCAGTATGGTGGAAAAGGTTGTGCTTAACGAGGGCCTGAAAAGTATCGCACTGAACACATTTTATGGTTGTTCTCGACTTGAAGAAATCACTCTGCCTTCAACTCTCACCAGCATAGGTACGCTGGCATTTTACCAGTGCGCGTCGCTGAAGTCTGTCAACATTCCCGAGGGTGTCACCCTTATTGATGATTGTGCCTTCAAAGAGTGCACCTCACTTGAGTCGGTAACACTGCCTTCTACCTGCACAAAATATTACGAACAATTATTCTCAGGCTGCACATCACTCAAGTCGCTTACAATTCCTGAGGGTGTAACCTCAATTCCCGAGAGCTTCTGCTACTATTGCCTATCGCTTGAGGAAGTAAACTTCCCGAGCACTCTCACCATTATCAAGAACGGGGCATTCACCAACTGCGAATCGCTGAAGGAACTCAATCTGCCAAGCTCTTGCGCCACTATCAAGAAACGTGCCTTTGCCAACTGCAACTCACTCACAAATGTGGTAATTCCCGAGGGTGTGGTCACTCTTGAAAGCGACGTCTTCTATGAGTGTATCAATATGCAGTCGGTCACACTTAGCTCAACAGTCGATGTGCTCGGCTTTGGCACACTCGGTTGCTGGGAGCTTCTTCCCAACAACACACACCGCTGGGTTTTCTCCGACATTTACTGCCAAGGCACTGTGCCACCACACTTCGAGTATGACGACTATGCACGTCCTGAACCCGACTTCTTCAGCCTTGAGGAATTCACCGAAGAAGAGAAAACTGCCTTCTACAGCAGCATCACAATCCACGTTCCTGCCGAGGCTGTAGAGACCTACAAGAACGCCGATATCTGGAAAAACTTCCCCCATATCGTTGCCGCAACTTCGGGAGTGGAAAACACTTTGGCTACCAATGCAGCCACAGTAAAGTGTTCGGGCGGAATTGTAACTGTTGATGGCCTTGAGCGTGGCGCTGTGGTAAGCATCTACACCACCGACGGCAAGCAGCTTTACCGCACAGTGGCTGCCGACAGCACAGCAAGCATCAGCAACCTTCCTGTCGGAATCCTCATTGTGAAAGCCGGCAACACTGCAAGCAAGATCCTTGTGAAATAAAATCACTGATTATATATTAATACGACACCCCTGCCACATCGGAATGTGTGGCAGGGGTGTCGGCTTTTCACGTCAGGGAGCTTTCACTATGATAGTGAGTTTTGCTTCTGGGATTTGCGTTTTGGCAGGATTGTGTTTTTTAGGGCCTATAGGTCAATAGGATTTTTTGGGTAGGGGATGGTGGACTATTTTGGGTAGGGGATGGTGGTTTTTTGGGGGGATGTGGCGGTGGTCTTGATTATTTTGTGTACTTTTGTGGCAAAATTGCAAATATAAGTATCCATAATCCAAATTTTTTTGCGATGGCAAATACATTAGTAAACACCGAATTCAAATTCGAAGGGCAAAAAAGCGTGTACCACGGAAAGGTGCGCGATGTGTACAACATCAATGACGACCTCCTTGTGATGGTGGCTACCGACCGAATCTCGGCCTTTGACGTTATCCTCCCCAAAGGCATCCCGTTTAAGGGACAGGTTCTCAACCAGATAGCCGCCACATTTCTCGACGCAACCGCCGACATAGTGCCCAACTGGAAACTCGCTACCCCCGACCCGATGGTAACAGTGGGAGTGAAAGCGGAGGGCTTCAGAGTGGAGATGATAATCCGCGGCTACCTCACCGGAAGCGCATGGCGCGAATATGCGGCAGGCTGCAGGGAGTTGTGCGGAGTGAAACTTCCCGATGGGATGCGCGAGAACGAGCGTTTCCCCGAACCAATCATAACCCCCACCACCAAGGCCGACGCCGGACACGACGAGAATATCTCGCGCGAGGAGATTATCCGCCAAGGGATTGTGAGCGAGGAAGATTACAACCAAATGGAGGCTTACACCCGTGCGCTTTTCGCCCGCGGCTCGCAAATGGCAGCCGAGAAGGGATTGATTCTTGTAGATACCAAATACGAGTTTGGCAAGCGCGACGGCAAGGTGATACTCATCGACGAAATCCACACCCCCGACTCATCGCGCTATTTCTATGCCGACGGCTACGAGGAGCGATTTGCCAAAGGGGAGCCGCAGAAGCAACTATCCAAGGAATTTGTGCGCCAATGGCTCATTGAACACAATTTCATGGGGAAAGCCGGACAGGTGGTTCCCGAAATGACCGACGAATACTGCACCTCGGTGAGCGACCGCTATATCGAACTCTACGAGCACATCGTGGGATGCAAATTTGACAAAGCCGATGAGAGCGACATCGCATCGCGCATCGAGAAAAACGTATCGGCTTATCTGGCATCGCTCAAATAGGAGGCAATAATGGATGTAGAGGCAGAGAAAATAACGCCATACGGCGACTCAGAGAGCAAAACCGGGCAAGTGAGGCAGATGTTTGACAGCATTGCGCCTGCCTACGACTTCATGAACCGCGCCATGACCATGGGAATCGACAAATGGTGGAGGCGTGTTGCGGTGAAGATGCTTGCCAAGTCATCGCCCAAGACAATTCTCGATATTGCCACCGGCACCGGCGACCTGGCGCTGCTCCTGCATCGCAAGCTACATCCCGAGAAGATTGTAGGGCTCGACCTCTCGGAGGGGATGCTCAAAATCGCGAGAGAGAAAGTAGCAAAAGCGGGAGCCGATATCGAATTTGAACAGGGCGACAGCCTTGCGATGCGATTTGAGGATGACTCGTTTGACGCGATAACGGTGGCGTATGGGGTGCGAAACTTCGAGCACCTTGAGCAGGGCTACCGCGAGATGCACCGAGTGCTTCGCCCCGGCGGAGTGCTTGTGGTGATAGAACTCGCCACCCCTGTCAACCCGATAGTGCGTCCGCTCTACAACCTCTACACGCGACGCATAATCCCCTGGGCGGGACGAAGCATCTCGAAAGACCGCCGAGCTTATAGCTATCTGCCCGAAAGCATTGCGGCAGTGCCACAGCGCGACAACATGTTGCAACTGATGCGCAACGCCGGCTTCGGCGAATGTTCCTACAAGGCAATGACCTTCGGCACCTGCATAATCTACATGGCAAGCAAATAGCGCAGAGCCACACGCGAACACAACAGCAGCCGCTCCACTTGGGGCGGCTGCTCATTTATTGCGTGGAATAGAGTTTTAGATTATGAGCATGGCATCGCCGTAGGCACCAAAGCGGTATTTCTCCTTGATAGCCACCTGATAGGCGTTCATCACATTATCGTAGCCACCAAATGCGGCGGTGAGCATGAGCATCACCGAATAGGGCATGTGGAAATTGGTAACAAAAGCATCGGCAACCGAGAAATCGTAGGGCGGGAAAATGAATTTATTTGTCCAGCCATCGTAGGGCTTGATGTGTCCGTCCATGGCAGTAGTGCTTTCGAGGGCACGAAGCACCGACGCACCTACGGCACACACCTTGTGTCCGGCATCCTTGGTACTATTCACCTGTTGCACAAGAGTTTCATCTACAAGCATTTGCTCGCTGTCCATGCGGTGCTTGGTGAGGTCTTCCACATCGATTTCGCGGAAATTACCGAGACCGAGGTGGAGAGTGAGGAACCCTTGGTTCACGCCCTTAATCTCCATTCTCTTGAGCAACTCGCGAGAGAAGTGGATTCCGGCGGCAGGAGCCACCACAGCACCTTCATTCTTGGCGAAGATGGTTTGATAGCGCTCGGCATCTTCGGGCACCGGCTCACGCTTGATATAGTAAGGGAGCGGAGTTTGACCGAGAGCGAAAAGGTTGGCTTTAAACTCGTCGTGCGGACCGTCGTAAAGGAAACGGAGAGTACGGCCGCGGGAAGTGGTATTGTCGATAACCTCGGCAACCATCGATTCATCCACGCCGAAATATAGTTTGTTACCAATACGGATTTTGCGCGCCGGCTCAACGAGCACATCCCAAAGTTTCAAGTCGGAATTAAGTTCGCGGAGCAAGAACACTTCGATTTTGGCGCCGGTTTTCTCCTTGTTGCCATAAAGTTTGGCAGGGAACACCTGCGTGTCGTTGAGGATAGCGAGGTCGCCATCGTCGAAATAGTTGATAAATTCTTTAAACAACTTGTGTTCAATCTCGCCTGTCTTCTTGTTGAGGACAAGCATTCTTGCCTCGTCACGCGACTCGGTAGGTTCGAGAGCAATGAGTTCTTCGGGCAATTTGTACTTAAATTCAGACAGTTTCATATCTTGTTATTATTTTGTTGATTTTCCCATTCTTCGAGAGTGAGGACTTCGGCATTTTCGAGCATCTCGACCATTTCGGGCACCGTGATGCACTTGTCGATAGAGACATCGCCCACGCGAGTGCGCCTTAGGGCGGTGAGGTGAGCACCGCTACCGAGGGCGGCGCCGATGTCGCGGGCAAGCGCTCGGATGTAGGTGCCTTTGCTGCACACCACACGCAGGGTGAGGCGCGGCGAGGTCCAATCGAGCACCTCGATTTCGCTGATTACGAGTTCCTTCGCTTTAAGGTCGGGCTGGCGCCCTTTTCGAGCGATTTTGTAAGCCCTACGGCCATCTACCTTGCAAGCCGAGAAAGCCGGGGGCACCTGCATGATGTTGCCGGTGAATTGCGGCAACACACTGTCGATGAGAGCGCGGTCGATATGCTCATGGGGATATGTGGCATCGATTTCGGTCTCGAGGTCGAACGACGGAGTGGTGGCGCCGAGGGTGATTTCGGCTACATACTCCTTCTCATGAGCTTGCAATTCATCGATTCGCTTGGTGGCTCGACCGGTGCACACAATCAACACCCCTGTTGCGAGGGGGTCGAGAGTGCCGGCGTGCCCCACCTTGAGGCGTTTCTTGCCCGAACGGCGTGCAAGTACACTGCGGATGCGCTTCACCGCATCGAAAGAGGTCCAGCGAAGCGGCTTGTCGATATAAAATATTTCTCCTTCAATCGGGTTGAGCATAACGGCGGATTAGGAGATTTGCAGATTCACATTGCAGAGCATCATGATGATAATCGCTCCACCCACAATAATACGATAGTAGCCGAACGCCTTAAAACCGTATTTTGTGAGGAAATTGATAAAGAATTTTATCGCAAGAATCGCCACAATGAAAGCGACAACGTTGCCGATGAGCAGAACATCCCAATTGGCAGCAAGAAGAGCGCGGCTCTCGGGATTGATGAAAAGTTTGAGCATCTTGTATGCCATAGCAGCAAACATGGTGGGCACAGCGAGGAAGAAAGAGAATTCGGCAGCAGTCTTGCGGCTCAAGCCCTGTTGCATACCACCCACAATTGTAGCCATCGAGCGCGAAACGCCCGGAATCATGGCAATACATTGGAACAAACCGATTTTCACAGCCTGGCGCTCGGAGATTTTCTCGTTGTCGTCTTCCACCTTGGTAAACCACTTATCGACAAAGAGCATCAAAACGCCTCCCACAACAAGCATAATAGCCACCACGAGCACACTCTCGAGCAGGCTATCGATGAGGTCGCTGAAGAGCAAGCCAAACACCGCCGCCGGGATGAAAGCCACGAAGAGTTTCCAATAGAAATCGTAGCGGGTGATAAACGCCTTGAAGCCGGTAACGCCTTCGGGAACCGGGTTTAACTTGAAGAAACGCTTATAATAAAGCCAGATTACCGACAAAATTGCGCCAAACTGGATTATCACTGTAAAAGCCTTGGTAAAATCGTCAGGCTCCACACCGAGCACATTCTCGGCGATAATCATGTGGCCTGTCGAAGAAACAGGAAGGAACTCGGTGAGACCCTCCACGATTGCTATCACAATCGACTGAAATATGTCCATCTATTTATTCTGTTATTGTTATTTATCTTCTTCTTTGTTTTTCTTGCGAGGAGAATAGATAATCGCAAAACCCATGAGCACAAAACCTACAAATGCCATTGTAGGACCCACAACAATGCGGCGAGTGCTGAAGATGTCGGGATTGAACTCCTCGCCCGACGGCTCGCCGAGCATAAGCAAGAAGCCCACGAGAATTATCACTCCACACACAAGCATGAGCAGGAAATTGATTTTTGTGAGAGGGAAATTGCCCTCTTTTATATCCACCTTGTCGGAAGATAGATTGAGTTTGTCTTTAAGACTTTGTTTAGCCATAGTGTATAAATAAGTTGTTTGTTATCTCTTGAAGAGCGCATCATAGTCGAGGCGCAGGTATTTATTAGCGGCAAAAAGTGTCGCAATCCAGCAAAGCAGTATTCCGCAGAGCACCACAGCGCCCATCACACAGCCCACCTCCTCGGGCGACACCACCCAAGCGAGTTCGTCGCTCAACTGCAATGTGTAGTAAAGAGCCACGGCAAGCAACAGATTGGCGAGAATGCCGGCAATGATGCCGTTGATGATGTTGGCACGGATAAAGGGACGGCGAATAAAGCCCGAAGTCGCACCCACGAGTTTCATAGTGTGAATGAGGAAACGCTTGGAATAGACACTCAGTCGCACAGTGTTGTTGATGAGGGCAACGGAGATAATCAGCAATATCAAAGCCACGGCGCCGAGCACGATAGCGGCGTGGCGCATATTCTCGTTCACCTTCTCGATGAGGTCGCGCTGGATATTGATTTCGTCCACTGCCGGACCTTGTGCGATAGCGGCACAGATGGCATTGAGGCTATCCACCGAGGCATATTCGCTCTTCACATTCACCTCAAATTCGGCACTCAGCGGATTCACCCCGAGAGTGGCGATTAGATTCTCGCCGGTCTCCTTCTCCCATTCGGCAAGGGCATCCTCCTTGGAAACATAGCGCACCGAGGAGACAAACGGAGCCTTGTTGAGATATTGCTTCAAGGCATTCACTTGATGCTCATCGGCACTCTCTTTGAGCACAATGTCAAACCCGATGTTCTCCTTGACATAACGGGTGAGATTCACTCCGGCTATGCCCATAACGCCAACAATTCCAAACAAGAGCAATACAAGCGACACACTGATAATGAGTGTGACGTTGGCATTGAAAAACGATACTCCTGATTTTTGACTTTCGCTCATAAAACCATTTAATTTTTGCGTGGCGCACACACCACCGCTAATTTAGTGCAAAATTAATCAATAAAAGCCCCGTTGTCAACACTTTTACTCCCAAAAATTGTGAAATATTGAATTTTGGGGCTTTTTGTGCCGACAACGGGGCTTTTTACCACTATTTTTAGCGCATGCGCTACCAACTAATCTGTCTGATGTGCTGACGATTCTCAACGAGCGAATTGGCAAGCACCACAGCCTTGGTGATGTGGTCGCAAATGTGGTCCTCACCTATCAAGTTGTGGATTTTGGCATTCTCGAGCACTGTGCGCACCTGCGGAGTTACACCCGAGAGAACCACATGTATCCCCTCGCTACGCGACGACGAGATAAGGGTCTCGAGGTTGTGAATACCGGTGGAATCGATAAACGGCACATGGCGCATCCTTATAATTCTCACCATCGGCTTGTCGCCCATATTGTGCATCATCTCGTCAAACTTGTTGGCGATACCAAAGAAGAACGGACCGTCGATTTCGTAGATTTCAACACCGTCGGCTACATTGAGCACCTCTTTGTGAGTTACCTCGGTGCCATCGGAGATGTCGATTTGGTTGCTGAACACCTTGATTTGAGTGTTTTCGGTTACACGACGCAAGAACAACAGGATTGCAAGCAACAACCCGATTTCAATCGCGATTGTGAGGTCGAAAATCACAGTGAGAAGGAAGGTTGTAACGAGCACTGCCACATCCGATTTGGGATTCTTGAGAATGCCTCTCACGGTGCGCCATCCGCTCATGTTATAAGCCACCACAACAAGCACACCGGCGAGACACGCCATCGGCACATAGTTGATAAGCGGCATGAGGAAAAGGAATATGAGCAGCAGCACGACAGCGTGAACCACGCCAGCCACCGGAGTGCGTCCGCCATTGGTGATATTGGTCATTGTGCGCGCTATCGCTCCGGTAACCGGGATACCGCCGAAGAACGGCACCACGATATTGGCGATGCCCTGCCCTATCAACTCGGTGTTGCTGCGGGTGTTGTTACCTGTCGCGCCATCGGCAACGGTAGCAGAGAGTAGCGACTCAATAGCACCGAGAATGGCAATGGTAAATGCCGAAGGGAGAAGCAGATTCACAGTGTTCATGTCGAGCCCCAACTGGTGAGGTGCGGGGATGTCGTGAGACATTGCGCCAAATCGGTCGCCGATTGTCTCGATGCCGCTCACTCCCAAGAAAGTCTTGAGGCAATAGACCACCACCGTCATAACAATAATGGCGATGAGAGCACCGGGCAACTTGCGGCTCACACGCGGCGTGAGCGATATTATTATAATGGTGAACAGTCCCACGAGGAACGTTCCCACCGAGATTGTGTCGAAATGCTTGATATACACAATCCACTTGCCGATAAAATCAGATGGCACCTTGTCGATTGTGAGTCCGAACAAATCCACAATCTGAGTGGAGAAAATCGTGAGGGCGATACCGCTCGTGAAACCTACCACAATAGGATAAGGGATAAACTTAATAATCGTTCCCAACTTGAACACACCCAGAATCACAAGTATCACACCCGCCATGAATGTGGCTACGGCAAGACCCGTCAAACCGAAATTTTGGATGATGTTATACACAATGATGATAAATGCTCCTGTGGGACCACCAATCTGGACACTGTTGCCACCGAGCGCCGAAACAAGGAAACCTCCGATTATGGCAGTAATCAACCCCACAGTGGGCGTTACGCCACTCGCAATACCAAAAGCAATGGCAAGAGGGAGGGCAACGATACCCACAACAATGCCTGCCACCAAGTCATCCTTCAATTTTCCGACATTGTAATCTCTAATTTCCGTGAAGAACTTAGGCTTAAATTCTACCTTACTTGATAAATTCATAGAATTGTAGTGTAAACATTAATACTCACCGGGTTCACATCACATGATAACCGGCATTTAAAACAATCTTTTTCAAATTTTCCGCAAAATTAGCCAAAATAAGCACATCTACAAAGCAAAATGGCATTTTTCTGCTTTTCCATGCCGCAAACAGCAACAACGGGCTTGCTATCGTATGATGCAAACCCGCTGATTTATTGTGAAAATTCTATTATGGCGCAGTCCAGAACCAATCGGCATCGGAGGTTGCGACGGTGTATTTGCTATGCCCGGTGAGAGCGGCATTCTCGGGCACCAGGATTACATAATCGCATCTGCCTGCCTCGGTGTCGAAGCCGAAATGAGTGGGTATCACTATTGAGTAGGTATTGCGTGTCATGTAATCATCGAGATAATACTCTTTGCAACTTGCCTCGCGGTTGTTCCAGTTGGCATTCTCATTGAGATTGTACTCACCGCCGCCGATGCGCATTTCACGAAACTCCTTCACGCCGATGAGGTTGCCGTTGCCGTCGGTTACCCACGATTCGTGAGTGGGGTCTATCCAAATCCAGCGTTTCAAGGTGTCGCTATACACGGTGTTGATAACATGGCACTCGCCCTTGAAATCGCGCGGCATACAGGTGATGAATCGTGACTTGAATCCCAATGCCAAATAGCACTCGTTGAGGAAAGTGGCAAGACCGCGGCAGTTGAGCCCTCGCGAGCCGTCAGAGCAAGCCTCCCACATTCCGAGGGCGTTGCAAGATTCCGGATTGGGGTGCATTCCGTCGTGCTGAATCGTGTTGTGAACCCAACTGAGCAGGTTTTTAATCCTTGAGATTTCGTCGCCGTTGCCCGCTATGCTGTCGAGTTGGAAGAAATTGCGCACCGCTATGAGTCCGGGAGCGTCTGGCGATGAGTAGGTTATCTCGGGGAGCGTGTCGCGGCGCTCGCTCACACGGTATTCGCCCCCTTTGCGAAGCACTACAAGCGGATTGGAAGCCTCATAAACGCGCTCAATCAGCTCGTTGTATTCGCGCATGTCGCGCACGTTGTTGAGGTCGTTGTCGATTGCGGCGTGAGCCACATCGCTCCAGCCATAATCAGCTGCAAGCGAGAGCCATTCCACTGCGGTGGCTTTGCGTCCCGCAAGCGAATACATGCAAGCGCCGTTGTAGTAGAGATTTGCTAGAGTTTCGTCGATTGCCGGGCGGAACTTCGCCTGTATCGAGTCGGGAAGCCCCTTGGTGGAAGAGACAAGTTCGAGCATAACCTGCTCTGCTTTCACATAGTCCTTGCATTTATAGAGCAAGGAGTCGAAACGGCTCTCGAGCGCACTTTGCTTGGCGGCATATTCCATTATTTCGCGCGGCGGCTGCTGTGCCATAGCAACTATTGTTGAGAGGGAGACCAGCAGAGCGGTTATTGCCGATTTTAAAGACATCTTAGTTTTCATTGCTGTGAATTTTTAAGTGGTTTTTATGGTTAGACGCGACAAGACGTCGAAAAGTTGCAATGAAATGAAAAAACTATCTTTTTTTCTTGAAAAAGGACACTATGATTTGCGAGCACTCATCTTCGAGCACACCACCCACCACCTCGGTGCCTTTGGAGAATGGATTGTCGCAATAGGTGTGATAGCCCCGCTTGTCGTCGCGCGCGCCATAGACCACACGCTTAATCTGCGACCATCCGAGCGCAGCGGCACACATGAGGCAAGGCTCGACGGTTACATAAATCGTGCAATCCTTGAGATACTTTCCACCAAGCGTCTCGGCGGCGCTGGTGATGGCTTGCATCTCGGCATGTGCGGTAACATCGCGCAAAGCTTCGGTGAGATTGTGAGCGCGGGCAATCACCATGCCACCGCACACAATCACCGCGCCGATAGGCACCTCGTCGCACGCCTCGGCACGCCGCGCCTCGGCTATCGCAAGCCGCATATATCTTTCATCTGCGCTCTCCATGGCTTCATGCTATATTGTCATCTCGCCGCAGAGCGAATATGCCAGGTATTTCTTCACACTCTCGGGCGGAAGTCCCAACCCGAAAAGATACATCATCTTGGTTATCGCTGCCTCGCTGGTAATGTCGTGCCCGCTCACCACTCCGGCATGGGCGAGGGTGTTGCCGGTCTCGTAAAGATTGGAGTTTACACCGCCGTTGACACACTGTGTAACATTGAGAATCACGATTCCGCGCTCCACGGCATCGCTGAGCAGGTCGATGAGCCACTGCTCGCTCGGCGCGTTTCCGGCGCCATAGGTTTTGAGCACAATCCCCTTAACATCGGGGGTGTTGAGCACATGGCTGAGAGTTTTCTCGGTGATTCCGGGGAAGAGATGGAGATAGATCACATTGGTGTCGAGATTATACCTCACTTTGAGCGGACGCTTGGTGGGCACACGATAGAGGGCATCGGTGTTGAAATGGATGTCGAGACCGATTTTAGCCAGCGCCGGATAGTTGTTGCTCTTGAAAGCATTGAAATTGTCGGCACTCATTTTTGTGCTGCGATTGCCGCGCCACAAATAGTTCTCAAACAAAATCGCCACTTCCTGCACCATGGAGTCGCCCTGTGGCGTGCGAGCGGCAGCCACCTGCAGGGCGGTGATAAGATTCTCCTCGCCATCGGTTCTCACCTCGCCTATCGGCAACTGCGAACCTGTGATAATCACCGGCTTGTGAAGGTTTTCGAGCATAAAACTGAGCGCCGAGGCGGTAAACGCCATTGTGTCGGTTCCGTGGAGAATCACAAAACCATCGAAATCGTCATACCGCGCCTCGATAGCCATCGCAATATCGGTCCAATGCTTGGGCGACATGTTTGCCGAATCGATAGGCGGATTGAACTGGATGTTCTCAATATCGAAATCGAGTTTCTGAATTTTAGGCACATTGTCGATGAGATGCGAGAAATCGAAAGGACGAAGAGAATGAGTCTCGGCATCTTCAATCATGCCAATAGTGCCACCGGTATAGACAATCAAAATTCGCGGACGCTGCTCGTTTATCATTGTATCTGTCGTTAATTGATTATGATTTTGCAAAGTTAATGCAAAATCCTCTTAAAACGAAACGCCACACAATATAAAATGCACAATGCCACAACAGAACAGGCAAAAACAGTGTTCAAAAAGGGAAATGAAGACTGTTTGGCACGATTATATGCCTATTTGCACCTGCAAATAACCAAATTTAGTTAAAAACTGAATTTTAACTGCCAAAAATTCACATCCTAAATATTTTTGCATTATCTTTGCATTAAGTATTGTGGCTTGTCGAGAACGAGCGTGAAATACATGGTTAAATGAAAAGGATATAATTATATTTTTAATCAAAAACTAACAATAATGAAAAAAGTATTATCGTCTCTTGCAATCGTTGCAGCATTGGTTCTTACCGGCTGTAGCAAGAAAATGAACCAATTCAGTTCAGACTATTTTACCACTATCCCCACTCCATTGGAAGTGAGAAGTGAGAAAGTGCCCGGTGTTGTTACTGCCAACATCCCGGCCAAATTCTTTGTAAAGGATGCCGAGGTAACTGTAACTCCTGTTTTGGTTTACGGTGACCAAGAAGCAACTTCAATGTCTTATGTATTCCAAGGCGAAAAAGTACGCGGAAACAACCAAGTTGTATATTACGA
>SFER01000036.1 GCA_004557195.1 Bacteroidales bacterium
TGCTTCAAGTGGCAGATTCGGCACGACAGAGTAGTGCAAATGCAAAACGTGTCCTTGAAGAAAAAATGCGAGATACAATATCAAGCATAAATCGGATGCGTAATCTTTACCACTCAAGCATCTAATCGCGATATGGTTTCAGTCCATCGCCCGGTGTTATGCGTTGTTGCAGGGCCAAATGGCTCCGGTAAGACATCAACAACAGAAAAACTGCTTGCCAACGAGTGGGCGGCTGATAGTGTGTATATCAATCCGGATAACATAGCGCAAGAACAGTTTGGCGATTGGAATTCCGCCGAAGCAGTATTGAAAGCCGCACAAGAAGCAACAAGACTTCGATACGAATGTCTTGAAGCGAAACGAAGTTTCGTTTTTGAAACAGTTTTCTCATCACAAGAGAAACTCGATTTCTTGCGTAAAGCACACGAGGCAGGTTTTTTTATTCGTCTATTTTATGTTTGTACCGACAATCCTAATATTAATGTCCTTCGCATTGCGCAGCGCTATCTAAATGGTGGACATGAAGTGCCGATATCTAAAATTTTCAGTAGGTATTATAAGTCTATATCGCAAGTAGCGCAGGCTATTAGGTTTGTTGACAGGGCTTACATATACGATAATTCCAAGGAAAATGAATTGCCACAGTTGCTTTATCGCACATCGGAAGGGGCTGTGTGTAAGCGATATACCGACCAATTGCCCCTATGGGCACAATCTCTTATTTGATAATCTTTATTGTTTAATTATCTCCGAGTAGGAAACTCTCCGGACGATAAGTCATATATAAAAGTACATTTATATGGAAAAAACTCCAAAATTTGATTATAGCGACATAAAGTGGCAGGAGAACGGCAAGTTGAAACTCATCATCGTGGTGGGTACACGCCCCGAGATTATTCGCCTTGCCGCTGTCATCAACAAGTGCCGCAAATATTTTGATGTGATTTTGGCTCATACAGGCCAGAACTACGACTACAACCTCAACGGCATCTTCTTCCGCGACCTCAAACTCGCTGAGCCCGAAGTCTATATGGATGCCGTGGGCGATGACCTCGGCGCAACATGCGGCAACATCATCAACTGCTCCTACAAACTCTTCGCAGCCCTCAAACCCGATGGCGTGCTTGTGCTTGGGGACACCAACTCATGCTTGAGTGTCATCGGAGCAAAGCGCTTGCACATCCCCATCTTCCACATGGAAGCCGGTAACCGCTGCAAGGATGAGTGCCTTCCCGAAGAGACCAACCGCAGAATTGTGGACATCATTTCGGATGTGAACATGGCATACAGCGAGCATGCACGCCGCTACCTTGCCGACTGCGGTCTGCCGAAGGAGCGCACCTACGTTACCGGTTCGCCGATGGCAGAAGTGCTGCACGAGAATCTCGCGGAAATCGAAGCAAGCGATGTTCACCAGCGCCTCGGCTTGGAGAAGGGGAAATACATCCTCCTCTCAGCCCACCGCGAGGAGAACATTGACACCGAGAAGAACTTCCTATCGCTCTTCAACGCCATCAACAAAATGGCAGAGAAGTACGACATGCCTATCCTCTACAGTTGCCACCCGCGCAGCCGCAACCGCCTTGCCGCCAGCGGCTTCAAACTCGATGAAAGAGTCCTCCAGCACGAGCCTCTCGGCTTCCACGACTACAACTGCTTGCAGATGAACGCTTTCGCCGTAGTGAGCGACAGCGGCACACTCCCCGAGGAGAGCAGTTTCTTCACCAGCGTAGGCCATCCCTTCCCGGCAATCTGCATCCGCACCTCCACCGAGCGTCCCGAAGCCATCGACAAGGGGGACTTCATCATAGCCGGCATCGACACCAAGAGCCTTTTGCAAGCCGTTGACACCGCCGTCGAGCTCTGCAAAGACGGTCAGCATGGCATCCCCGTCCCCGACTATGTGGATGAAAACGTCAGCACCAAAGTCGTAAAAATCATCCAAAGCTACGTGGGCATCGTCAACAAAATGGTCTGGAGAAAATAGAAGATAATTCAAAGCTTGAGATATCGCGATGGGCGGTGGCGCTTGATGTGTCCACCGCCCATTTTGTGTTAAATTTGTTAAAAGCGTGGAATTTGTGCGAGAAACATACGATATTTGTGATTGAGTGAGTTATTTTTGTAGTTAATTCTAAATTCATACGTTATGAGAGGATTTTTAGGCTTTACTCGAATTTTTGTATCGATAATAATTTTTTCCGTTTCGTTTAACCTCTATAGTGCAAGAAAAATGATGAATAAAGATTTTCCACAGACTGAGGCAGCCGCGGCTTTGGCAAAGATTGACCGGGGACTTAATGAGAAGCATCCGAAGATGGTGCTTGGTGGCGTGTTTGACTATTCCGAATCTATGATTTCGATTTCCAATGACAATTTCCCAAAAGTAATTGCCAAGATTGATTCTGTCATTGCCGTGGAGGAGAATGCGGCAGCGCGTTCTGTGCTTTACGGCTATGAGGCATTGATGTTTGATTCCTATAAGGACGATGTCATCGACGCTTCGCGCACGGTGTCGGTTGAGGAGTTGCCAGAGGACTATTCAGAGTGGAGCGTTGCCCAATGCGATAGCCATATCAATATGCTGATAGACAAGGCATTTGAGCCTGCCGATGATTTGTGGAAGTGTGCCACAAAAACTTTGATACCCGCTTTTGCAAGAGATGGCAAGGAATATGGGGTATTTATTCCCAATATCTATTGTTATCTCACCAACAGCCTTAGTCGCATCGACAAGCGCGGAGATAGCGTGAAGGCGCGCTATGATTACATCGTTGAGCATGGAGATGACTGCTTGAAGATTTACTATTCGATAAAGCGCGGCGACTTGAACGGCAAGAGCCTTGCCGAGGTGATGACACTCTACACCGCATGGCAGCACTCGCCATATTCCGGTTTGTTTTTAGAGAAAGCATATCCGTTGTGCAAGACCATCGATGATAAGAAGATGCTTTATGGCGAGATTGTCAAGTTCAAAGCGCGCTATCCCGATTATGTGTTTATGGGTGAAATCGACAGAATTGAGAAATTTATTCTTGAAAAGTCATTAAGCATATCCACCCCCGCCACTCAATATTCATCGAGCAGAGTGGTATTTGGATACAAAGCTGTGAATGTCAACGAATTTGAGTTGAAGGTGTATCGCTGCAATGTAGCCGACCGCTATTCGTTTGAGCGCATGAATTCAAATAGGTCTAAACTTAGTAAAACCCTTGTGGCAACCAAGCGCGTATCATTGGAGGGGGAACTGCCATTCACTGCCGACGGGAATGTGGAGATTGATGAGTTGCCCTACGGAGCCTACTGTTTCACCATTGATTACGAAGGGAAAGAAAAGGATATATTTGAAAGAGATACATATTTCTTCATTTCCGACCTTTGTCCTTTGGCTATAGAGGCACACGATATGCCGATGACATTATATTCGCTTGATGCCTTGACCGGAAAGCCTGTCGATGGCGCAAAATCGGAGTTTCTAAAAAATGATAAAATCCAGGAGGTAGTAAGAATCGATTGCGGAGCCAAAGGCATTGAGGTCGGGCGGGAAAATTATTCCAGTGCTCGACTTGTGCGAGGCAAAGACTGCTTTGGTGGTGCGATATCCTTGTATTCCTATCGTCATACACCTTCAGGTAGTGCAATTTTTGCCACGATAACCACCGATTTGAGCGTGTATCGTCCCGGCGAGACAGTGAAATTTGCCGGCGTGCTTTACAACTACGTGTATAACACCGATTTGCGTAAGCCATTGCCGGAGATGAAGTGTAATGTGATGTTGCGTAACGCAAATTATGAGGAAATTGATTCCATTTCCCTCGTTACAGACAAGTATGGGCGCTTTGCCGGCTCGTTTGTACTCCCCAAAGACGGGCTGAATGGCACATACACTATTAGTCTCGGTCCCTTTTTCAGCACTCGCAAATGCGCTTCATTTGAGGTGGCGGAATTCAAATTGCCGACATTTGTTGTGCGATTCGACAACGCCCCAAGTCGATTTGCCATCGGCGAAGCGAAGAAATTTACAGGCGTTGTAGAAACCTACTCACAGTTGCCACTCAAAAACATCACGGTGAAACTCTCGCTCAGCAAAGAAGAATGGAGTTGGTGGCGAATGTCGGGCAAAGGCGATTTCATCGATTCGCTTTCTGTAACCACCGATGAGCAGGGGCGTTTCACGGCGGTATTGCCCGAGAAGTGGTTTAATGACGATGACGACGACGATGTGTATCCATGGGCGCGTCGATTCTATTCCTATATTCTTGAAGCCACAGCCACATCGAAAGGTGGAGAGACGCAGAGTGCCAAAGCAGTTTTCACAATCGGGACAAGGACCGATATAAAATATGACACATCCAATGACGGAAATAACATCCTCGCCGCTCCGGATGTGTTGTTGCCCATCTCGATTCTCTCCAACGATGAGTCGATAAAGAGTTGCAAGTTGCGATTCACATCCCTCAGCGACAGCACTGTAGTGCTCGACAATGTCGAATTTGTCGAAAAGGAAACCAAGATAGATTTCAGCCGGTTTGCCTCGGGTGAATATGCCATCGATGCGTGGGTTGAAGGTGGCGAGCCTACCACAATACTCAGCAACCTTATTGTGTATCGCACCGACGATGCAGAGTCGCCAACATCGAGCCTTATCTGGACGCCGAAATACCGCCTTGAAGCAGAGTCGCAAGATTCCACATCGATACTAATCGCATCTCGCGATGACAATCGCTATGTGCTGATAGTGGTGGGGGATGACCGCCGCACATTGCAGCGCTCATGGGTCGTATTAAAGAAAGGAATGAACCGCGTGGTAATCGGCCATGCCGAAGCAAGGCAGTCAACAACAATCAAAGTGAACATCTACTCTGTAGCCAATTTTGCGACCGAAGAGCTGAGCTTATTTATCGAGCCATACGTTGCTCCCGAAACAATGGAGGTGAAAATTGAAAGTTTCCGCGACCGAATCATCTCGGGAGGCGTTGAGAATTGGAAATTCACCTTCTCCAACCGGAACGGCGAAGCCTTACACTCGGCAATGTTGCTGAATGTCTATAACAAGGCTGTTGACAAGATAGCGCCCACTCGTTTCTCACTTGAATTAAATAACTCTTGTGGTGCTGATTGGTCTGCGAGATGTGAGTCATACAGAAATCACGTATCACAAATAGGAGGCTATTGGTCGAGAGGCTATTATGGAGGCACCACTTCTGCTACACTTCCTTCATTGGACAAATTTGTATATCATGCGGTTATGGACTTTGGTAGTAGTATGGTGGGATTGGCTCCTTCCGATTATCGTATGAAGATGGCATCGCCAATGATGAATGACGTAGAGATGGATGACTGTTTTATGGATTGTGACGAATCCACCGCAGTAGGGGCAGCACCCGGAAGAGGTGCGCTTGAAAATGTCGTTGTGCGCGAGGAAAAGACCTACAATGCCTTGTGGATGCCGTTCCTCGAAAGCGGCGAAGATGGCACATTGAATGTGCAATTCTCGGTGCCTAACGATAATTCCACTTGGGTGCTCCGCGGCATTGCCTACGACAATCGCCTCTTGAATGGCGGCATCAGTAGGGAGTTTGTAACCTACAAGCCCATTATGGTGCAGTGTGAGTTGCCACGCTTTGTGAGAAACGGAGATGAGGTTACACTTGGAGCCACAATCTCCAATGCTTCCGACACATTGCAGAATTGTGCTGCGGTGGTCGAACTCTTTGATGCCGAGACCGGAGACATTCTCGAGCAGCGACAATTCTCATTGCAGATTGCTGCCGGAGAGCAGGATGTGTGCAGCATGCAGTGGAACGTGCCGCTCGATCGCGCTTGCGTAGGCTTCCGTGTGAAGGCATCCAACGGCGAGTTTGGCGATGGTGAGCAGCAGTTGCTCCCGGTGCTCACCGCTATCAGTCCCGTAATCGAGGCAGAGCAATTCTACATGAATTCCGGCGAGAACTTCGCGCGTTTCGACATACCGAAAATTCAGTCGGATGCCAAAGTGAGTCTTGAATATTGCAACAACCCTATGTGGAGTTGTGTAACGGCATTGCCTTCGATATTCAACACCGACAATATTATCGCCACCTCGGTGATGCACAATCTCTATGCGCTTGTGATGGCGAGCGGAATAGCCGAAAGCAATCCTTTGATTAGGCAGGCTGTTGAGTCATGGAGTCTCAATCCTCAAGATTCGGTGCTCGTGTCGTCGCTCGAGAAAAACGCTTCGCTGAAAATTCACGACCTGCTCAAATCGCCATGGCTCAACGCCGCTCGCCGCGAGACATTGCAGATGCAAAGTATAAAGCAACTCTTCGACAAAGAATATTGCAAAACACAACTCAACGAGGCAATCACATCGCTTGAGTCGTTCCAAAATTCCGATGGCGGCTTTGCATGGGTGAGAGATTTCCGTTCATCTTACTCAACCACAATCTCTATCGTGCAACTCTTTGGCGAGTTGAATCATTTGGGTTGGCTGCCCGACGATAAACGGGTGAGCAAGATGATAAAATCGGCGGTTAAATATCTCGACAAAGAGGCTCTTGAGATACTTAGTGAGATGAAAAAGCCCGATTATGAGTATTTTGTCGATTATGTTTATACTCGCATGTATTTCGACAACCTCGAAACAACCGAGGCGACAAGCGACTTGATTCGTCGCACTGTGGCTACCTTGTCGAAATCGTGGAGCGGAACGAGTATGTATAATAAGGCATATTCCGCAATTATTCTCAACAAATATGGCTACACCGACCAGGCGAGAGAGATTGTGGAGTCGCTCACGCAGTTCTCGATTTCCACTCCGGCGAAAGGCGTGTATTGGGACAACTTGCAGCGCGGAGGAGGAATGTTCTTCGAGAAAGTCGCCCTCACATCGCTCATGTTGCAGGCAATCCATGCGGTAACACCCGAGTCGCCGATAATCGATGGCGTGCGCCAATGGATGCTCATCAACAAAAGTACAAACAACTGGGGCACATCGAGTCTCGCCACCGATGCAATCTATGCCATTATCATCACCGGCACAAATTGGCTTACTCCCGGCTCGGATGTGAATATCACTATCGGAGGGAAGAAGGTCGATTTCCCGGAGACCGACAAATACTTGGGCTACGGCGTTGTTGATATCGACATTGCCGATGCCACCGGCTCTGTGGAGATAGAACGCAGCGGCGAAAATCCTGCATGGGGCGCATTGTATTGGAAATATTCCGCTCCTATGACCGAGGTGAAAGCTGCAAAATGCGACGGACTCTCAATCGACAAGAAATTCCTGAAGATTGATGGCGACAAACTCACCTCTGCCGGCTCGTTGCGAGTTGGCGACAAGGTGCGCGTGCTCCTCACAATCAAAAATTCGCAAGAACTCGACTATGTAACAATCACCGATGAGCGTTGCAGCCTTGTGGAACCGATTGACCAACTTTCGGGGCACGACATCATCGACGGAGTGTGGCTATATCGCGAAACAAAGGATTCGCAGACCAACATATTCATTCCTTCGCTCGGCAAGGGGACACATATTATAAGTTATGATGTGGTGGTTACCGCTCCGGGCAAGTGCAATATGGGTGTGGCTTCGGTACAATGCCAGTATGCGCCACAATACACCGCCCATTCATCGGGCTCTCTCGTTACAATCAAATAGAGTATGTGGGAGGCGGCGATATTTCCTATTTTGTTCTGCATCCACGATGCCGAGGAGATTTTCACTCAGCATCGGTGGATGCGAGAGCATGGACCAAGGCTCAAGAAGCGTTTCCCGCGAATGGGGGAACTGCTTGACCACCTTGGGGAGCTATCCACCGGTGCATTTGCAGTTGCTTGCGTGTGGCATTGCCGGAGTCGCCTTTATGGTGGTGAACCTGCTTATAGCGCATAGAATAGGGAAGAACCTGTGCGGAAAAATCGTTGCCAAACTCTGCCGATTTGCAAGAATTTATTGATAACACCGAGATTCTGAGCACTGAGACCGTTAGTTGCGAAGAACTGGGAAAGAATGTGAAAAAGATAACATTTCGAAGCACGTGCAATGGCAAAACAATCACCATGCTCACCAACGGCTATATCTCCAATGCAAACGTGTCGCAGGAATCATACTTATACTACATGTCGTCAACCCGTCCCAGTGTTCCCTATTGCACCGTCTTGACCAGCAACCCATCGCTAAAAACTAATAACACATATCGCTATTTGGGGTTCAATATACGTCCGGTGCTGAAAGAGAAACGCTCATACGACGAAAAGAGAAGTATGTTGTCGTGAAGAACATCGACGATTACGCTGTGGATTTAGGTATCACCAAAACCGTTACCGAAATCATCGACGGACAATCGAAAGAAGTTACCTACAAAGTGCTTTGGAGCCCATTCAACTATGGCGCCGAGGCGAAAGCTGAGTTGCCATATAATCTCGCTCCTATCGAAGAGGCTGCCTTCATGGATGTGTGCTGTACCAAGCCCGGAATGCGTCTTGCTTGGGGCGATATTGAAGAAAGGGCAAAGTTCAGCACTCCGGATTATGTGGCAAGTGCTATTACCGCAAAATATGACAAAACCTATGATTCATCCACCGGCTTAGACCGAAGATACCTTCAGCCGGAAGATGACATAGTGCAAATCAACTGGCCTGACGGCTGGTATATACCCACTGCGCAAGACCTTCAATTGCTCGTCGAGAACACTACCGTTAAGGACGAAACAATAAATGGAAATACTTGGTTCAGGCTAACGAGTACCAATGGAAACAGCATCCTGATTCCGGGCACCGGATACATCGATGATAGTGATAACGTAGAAAAATGGGCAACCGAAGCCTATTTGCAGAGTAGCACCATCGGTGTTTATACTTCAAAGCCTACAATCCATGCTCTTAGAGTTGCAAAATCGGGCGCATCGCTTGCAAATAGTGCCGGCCGCCCCACAGGATTGATGGTGCGACCGGTAAAATATGTGCGAGTAGATTAAATCACCAATTTTGTGGCGTTCGCTCTATGTGAGGGAGCGGTAGCGGATGCGCTTGGGCTCGGTGTTGCCGAGTTTGGCGCGCTTGTATTCTTCGTATTCCGAATAGGAGCCTTCGTAGAACACCACTTCGCTGTCGCCTTCAAATGAGAGGATGTGAGTGCAGATGCGGTCGAGGAACCAACGGTCGTGAGATACCACAACGGCACATCCCGCAAAGTTCTCGAGACCCTCTTCGAGAGCGCGGAGAGTGTTCACGTCGATATCGTTGGTAGGTTCGTCGAGCAGGAGCACGTTGCCTTCTTCTTTCAGTGCCATGGCGAGGTGGAGGCGGTTGCGTTCACCACCCGAGAGCACGCCGATTTTCTTCTCTTGGTCGGCACCTGTGAAGTTGAACTTCGAGAGGTATGCGCGGGCATTCATGTCTCTGCCACCCATGCGGAAAGTCTCGACACCTTGTGAAATCACCTGATAGACAGTGCTATCGGGGTGGAGGTCCTTGTGTGTTTGATCGACATAGGCGATTTTCACGGTTTCACCCACGTTGAATTGTCCGGCATCTTGCTTTTCAAGCCCCATGATGAGTTTGAAAAGCGTGGTTTTACCGGCGCCATTCGGACCGATAACGCCCACGATTCCATTGGGCGGAAGCATGAAATTGAGGTCGTCAAACAGGAGTTTGTCGCCATAGGCTTTTCTCACATGCTCGGCTTCGATAACCTTATTGCCGAGTCGCGGACCGTTGGGGATGAAAATTTCGAGTTTTTCCTCGCGTTCTTTTTGGTCCTCGTTGAGGAGGCGGTCGTAGGAAGAAAGACGCGCTTTACCCTTGGCTTGTCGAGCCTTCGGAGCCATTCTCACCCATTCAAGTTCGCGCTCGAGAGTCTTGCGGCGCTTGCTTGCCTGTTTCTCCTCTTGGGCCATTCTCTTGGTCTTTTGGTCGAGCCAAGAAGAGTAGTTTCCTTTCCAGGGGATACCCTCGCCTCGGTCGAGTTCGAGAATCCAGCCGGCGACATGGTCGAGGAAGTAACGGTCGTGAGTGATGGCAATCACAGTGCCTTTGTATTGCTGGAGGTGTTGCTCGAGCCAGTCGATAGACTCGGCATCGAGGTGGTTGGTAGGCTCGTCGAGGAGGAGCACATCAGGCTCTTGGAGCAAGAGGCGGCATAGAGCCACACGGCGGCGCTCACCACCCGAGAGAGTGTTCACCTTCTGGTCTTCTGGCGGGCAACGGAGTGCGTCCATGGCGCGCTCGAGGCGGTTGTCGATGTTCCAGGCATCGCAAGCGTCGAGTTTGTCTTGGAGTTCGGCTTGTCGAGCGATGAGCGCCTCCATTTTGTCGGGGTCTTCGAGCACCTCGGGGAGCGCGAAACTCTCGTTCACCTCGTCAAACTCCTTGAGCAAGTCGAGCACCGGTTGCATCCCCTCTTGCACCACTTCTTTAACGGTCTTTTCGGGGTCGAGTTTCGGTTCTTGTTCGAGGTATCCTACCGAATAGCCCGAAGAGAATACCACTTCGCCTTGGAAAGACTTGTCAATGCCGGCGATAATTTTCAACAGCGTGGATTTACCCGAGCCGTTAAGACCGATAATGCCGATTTTCGCGCCGTAGAAGAAAGAGAGGTAGATGTTCTTGAGCACTTGTTTTTGGGGCGGGTAAATCTTGTTTACCCCCACCATCGAGAATATTACCTTTTTGTCGTCAGCCATAATGGAAATTTATCGTTTTGGCTTAGCGACGCTGCGGGTGCGATATCCGCAGTTCACCTTGCCGTTAATAATATTGTTGAGTTTTGATTTGATAAGTTGCTTGCGGATAGGGGAGATGTGGTCGATGAACACGTGGCCTTCGAGGTGGTCATATTCATGCTGAATCACCCTTGAGAGATAGCCTTCAAACACCTCGTCATGTGGGTTGAAATCCTCGTCGAGCCATGTGAGGCGCACTTTCTCGGTGCGTTTCACGCTCTCTCCGATTCCGGGGAGCGAGAGGCAGCCCTCGTCGCGCGATTTCACTTCGCCATCGTCGAGCACCTCGAGGCGCGGGTTGATGAGAGTGAATTTCACCCCTTTGAGTTCGGGAAAAGTGTCGGCGAGCACATCCACGTCGATAACGATGAGCCGTATGTTGAGTCCGATTTGCGGCGCAGCGAGACCTATGCCGTCACTATCGTACATGGTTTCCCACATGTTGGCGATGAGCGATTTGAGATCGGGATAGTCTTTTGTAATGTCCTCCGATACCTTCCTAAGCACCGGATGACCATAGAGGTAGATTGGTAAAATCATATTGTAAAGTTCTTGCTTTGTAAATAGTCGTTGAGAATTATTGTAGCAGCCATGCCGTCGATGATTTCCTTGTTTTGGCGCGTGCTGCGTTTTGCGCCGCTGTCGATAAGAGAGCGGTGAGCGATGGTGCTGGTGAAGCGCTCGTCCCACATCACCACGGGGATGTCGGGAATTTCCTTGGCAAGATGCTTGAGAAACGGCTTGATGTATTGCATACTTTCCGAGGGGGTGTTGTCGAGGCGCTTAGGCTCGCCTACAACGATGAGTTCGACAGGCTCGGAAGCGATGTATTTCTTGAGCCAGTCGATGAGGGTGTGGGTGGGGATTGTCGCAAGAGCGGTAGCGACAATCTTGAGCGTGTCGGTAACAGCGATACCTGTGCGCTTGCGTCCGTAGTCAATGGCTAAAATGCGTCCCATAATTTAGACTGCAAAGGTAGTGAATTTCAACCAATTTAGCAATAACAGCCCGATTGAATAGCGAAAAAGCAGAGAGTTAAAGAGCAAAAAACCGCAATAATATTTGAAATAATGGTTGAAAAAGAGTAATTTTACAATCTAAAACAAAAGAATACCCACAACTATGGCACAAGACGCAAAGGCAAGAATCGACGAGTTGCGCAAGGCGCTCGACAAGCACAACTATAACTATTATGTGCTCAACGCACCCGAAATAAGCGATTATGAGTTTGACATGATGATGAACGAACTCATAGCGCTGGAGAAAGCGCACCCTGAGTATGCCGATGCCACCTCACCGACACAGCGAGTGGGGAGCGACATCAACCGCCAATTTGTTCAAGTGGAGCACCGCCGCCCCATGCTTTCGCTCGGCAACACCTACTCGATAGAGGAGGTGGAGGAATTTGTGGCGCGATGCAAGCAGATGCTCGGCGGCGAGGATTTTGAAATTGTCGGCGAGATGAAATATGACGGCACATCGATTTCGCTCATCTATGAGCATGGGAAATTGACGCGCGCCGTAACTCGCGGCGACGGCGTGAAAGGGGATGACGTAACCGCCAACGTGAAGACAATACGCTCCATCCCGCTGCAACTGCGCGGCGAGGATTATCCCGACGAATTTGAAGTGCGCGGCGAGGTGTTGATGCCATGGAAGGTGTTTGATGCGCTCAACAAGGAGCGCGCTTTCAACGAGGAGCCGCTCTTTGCCAATCCGCGCAATGCCGCCGCCGGCACTTTGAAACTGCAAAATTCAGCCGAAGTGGCAAAGCGCAATCTCGATGCCTATCTCTACTTCCTGCTTGGCGAAAATCTGCCCGGCGACACCCATTCCGGAAATATGGAGATGGTGAAAAAGTGGGGGTTCAAGACCGGGCAATATCAAATCTTGCACTCGATAGACGAAGTGCGCCGTTTTATCGCATATTGGGACACGGAACGGAAGAATTTGCCGATAGCCACCGACGGACTTGTGTTCAAAGTTAATTCCCTGAGGCAACAGCGCAACCTCGGGTTCACCGCCAAATCGCCGCGGTGGGCTGTGGCATACAAGTTTGCCCCCGAGCGGGAGTGCACGCAGTTGAAATTTGTGTCGTTTGAGACCGGACGAAGCGGCGTAATCACCCCGGTTGCAAATCTCGAGCCGGTGCAGTTGTCGGGCACAATAGTGAAGCGCGCATCGCTCCACAACGAGGATATAATACGCCAACTCGACATCCACGAAGGCGATTTCGTGTATGTGGAGAAGGGCGGCGAGATAATTCCCAAGATTGTAGGGGTGGATGTGAAGCAGCGGAAGCCCGGAAGCAGGCCGGTGGAATTTGTCAGAACCTGCCCGGTGTGCGGCACCGCACTTGTGCGCGTTGAGGGGGAAGCAGCATGGACCTGCCCCAACAAGTATTATTGTCGCCCGCAGATAACAGGGCGCATCGAGCACTTTGTGTCGCGCCATGCCATGGATATCGACGGTATCGGCGAGGAAGTCGCCGAGCAACTCTATGCGGCACGACTTGTCGAGACGGTTGCCGACATATACGACCTCACCGAGCACGACCTTGTAACGCTCGAGCGCTTCGGCGAGCGTTCCGCCAAGCGGATACTCGCAGGGGTGGAGGCATCGAAGGCGGTGCCTTTCGAGCGCGTGGTGTATGCGCTGTCGATACCGTTTGTCGGGGAGACCGTTGCCAAAAAACTTGCTCAGGCGGTGAAGAATATCGACAACCTGATGGCGATGAATAGCGAGCAACTCGCAATGATTCCCGAAATCGGTCCCAAAATAGCCGAGAGTATCGTGCAATTCTTCAAAGTGCCTATCAACAGGGTGATTGTGGAGCGATTGCGAATTGCCGGGCTGCGGATGCAGGTGGAAGAAAAGATAGTGGAAGTGAAATCCAATGTCCTCGAAGGGAAGTCGATAATCATCAGCGGAGTGTTTGACTATCATTCACGCGATGAGTACAAGCAGATAATCGAGCAGCATGGAGGGAAAAATGTCGGTTCGATATCGGCAAAAACCGACTATGTGCTTGCCGGAGCCAAGATGGGGCCCGCCAAATTGGAAAAGGCAAAGAAACTCGGCATCGAGATAATCAGCGAGACCGATTTCCTGAAAATGATAGGGGAAATGTAGCGGTTAAGCGTTTATGCGCTTGAAATATCGCGATAGGAGCACCGCTATAACAATTGTGGCAACGGCACTTGCGAGTGCGAGCCACGGGAATCCGTTGGTGATGCCGATAGTGTCGATTGCCAACGGCGGAGTGCCCGGTGTGTGGATGTGGTTTAAAATCACCACCATAGAATTGTTGAGGATGTGCCCGATAATTGGCACCCAAAGCGAGCCGCTCCACCACAGAGCGTAACCGAAAAGCGCGCCGAGAACAATCCTGGGGAAGAACCCGAAAAATTGCATGTGCATCGCGCTGAATACCACGGCGGTAATCCAAATAGCGGCATGGATGCGCACCGGGCGCGATTCAAATATGCGCAACAATGCTCCGCGGAAGAACACCTCTTCGGCAAAACCGGTGAGCACGCCCACGGTGAGGATAACCAGAATCAGCGCGAGAGGTCCGTTGTTTTGGATGAGTGAATTGGTAACTGCCTCGGCAGCGTTCTCGGCAGCGCGGAGATATTGCTCTATTGCCGACAACGATTCGGGGAATGTGATGCCCTTGTTCCAATCGACAAGCAGGTTGAAAGCCGGAATCATCACCAAATATGTTCCAATCATGGCGGCAATCGCTTTGAGCGAAGGAGCCTTGTGGAGTTGGAGGAATTGGAGAGCGTTGGATGAGATAAACACAACCGTAATGGCGGCAGGAAGGATAAATGCAATCACATTCTGCAACACCGTGGATATGATGATGCCTTTTTGTGGCGCAAGCGATGTCGAGTTGATGATAAGGACAAATAGAGTGGTCATTATCAATCCGAGGATGAAACAACTAAAGAGGAGTGTAAGACGCTGTCCGAATGTGAGTTTGCTATTTAAGAGTTTGCTGTCCATAACGATAAAAAATTTGTGAATAATCCCGCAAAGGGAAATGCGAAGCAAAATTACAACAAAAACCGCCCATCTGCAAGAAAATGCGCTGCGATTTACGATATCACATCGGGTGCTGCACGGCGGTGGCGATGGGGT
>SFER01000234.1 GCA_004557195.1 Bacteroidales bacterium
AAATCGGACAAAATTCACGCTCATACTATCATGATGCATAGTGTTCAAGCTCTTTACTGCAATTGAGATTGCCATTGAGATTGCTTGCGGATTTTAGGAAAAATTACACAGCCACAACGCCTTTGATGTGGGGATGTGGGTTATAGTCGCTAAGGGTGAAATCCTCGTATTGGAACGAAAAGAGGTCTTTCACCTCGGGGTTGAGTGTCATTTTGGGGAGTGCGCGCGGCTCGCGGCTCATCTGCACCTTCACCTGCTCAAAGTGGTTGGTGTAGATGTGGGCATCGCCGAGGGTGTGGATAAATTCGCCTGCCTCGAGTCCGGTTACCTGCGCCATCATCATGAGAAGCAAGGCATAACTTGCAATGTTGAATGGCACACCGAGGAAAATATCGGCACTGCGCTGGTAGAGCTGGAGGCTCAAGCGCCCATCGGCTACATAGAATTGGAAAAGCGCGTGGCACGGCGGGAGTTTCATGTTAGGGATGTCGGCAACATTCCATGCGCTCACGATAATGCGGCGGGAGTCGGGGTTGTTCTTGATGGTATCCACGGCTTCCTTTATCTGGTCGATGAATTTGCCATCGGGACAACGCCATGAGCGCCACTGCGCGCCATACACCGGACCGAGTTCTCCGTTCTCATCCGCCCATTCGTTCCAGATTCTCACTCCATGCTCCTGCAGATAATGCACATTGGTGTCGCCATTGAGGAACCAGAGGAGTTCGTAGATTATCGATTTGAGGTGAAGTTTCTTGGTGGTGAGCAACGGGAAGCCGTCGGCAAGGTTGAAACGCATTTGATAGCCAAACACACTTTTGGTTCCTGTGCCTGTACGGTCGTTTTTGAGCGTGCCGTTGGTCATTACATGATTGAGCAGGTCGATATATTGTTTCATAAGGTTCTATTTTCCCGCAAAGATAATACAAAAAACCGATTTTTTATCGTAATTTTGCATTACGATTTTGAAATTCTACGATGGACACTATAATATTCGACATTTACGACATCGCAATAACCGCCGCCGCTGTTGCCGCCGCGATAATTGTAATTGCTTGGACTGCAAGACGCACCCTCTTGGTGGCGCGAAAGGCGTCGGAAGAGATTCCCGAAATTCCCGATGAGAAACTGCCGCCTCTCTCGATTGTGGTCTATACCGCCAACGACTCGGAAAACCTCACCAACTTCATTCCTGCGGTGATGGCGCAAGACTACCCCTCGTTTGAGGTGGTTGTGGTGGATGCAAGCGTGAACGAATACACCAAGGATGTGCTGCTGCGCTTCTCGCTCGACTACCCCAACCTCTACCACACCTTCATTCCCCGAGGCACGGAGAACCTCTCCCGCAAGAAACTTGCGATTATGCTCGGTCTCAAGGCTGCCAACCACGACTATGTGCTCCTCACGACAAGTAGCGCAATCCCCGCAAGCAACAAATGGCTGCGCGGTATGGCTGCGGGATTCGCGCAGGGGAAGGATGTGGTTATCGGCTACTCGCATATCGACTACGCTGCCGACACTTATCCGGGCAAGCGAATGAGGGCATTCGACACTGTGATGGACTCGGTGCAATACCTCTCCTACGCCTTGCGCGGACGTACCTACCGCGCTGACGGCAACTCGCTCGCCTATCGCAAGCAGTTGTTCTTCGACAACAAGGGGTTCCACAGCAACCTCAACTTGCACTTCGGCGATGACGACCTGTTTATCCGCGAAATCACCACCCCCGACAACACTGCGGTGTGCATCTCCCGCGATGCGCAGCCTGTGGTGCACGACGACGACATAAAACTCCTTCACCACTCGATGAAAATGCGCTACGGCTTCACTTTCCGATATATCCACACCTGGGCGAAGTATTCGTCGGGCGCTGTTTCGCTGCTCTGCTGGCTGCTGCCGACTCTTGCGGCATGCGCATTCCCCATCGGAGGGATTGAGGCGACCGTGGGTGCCGGAGTGCCGCTATTGGCAACTTGGGGCGCGCAGATGGTGCTCTGGCGCAAGGCTTGCAAGGCTCTCGGGACGAGACCGATAACCCTCACCGCGCCATTCCTCGCGCTCGCACGCCCGTTCTACAATCTCCGCTACAAGTTCATCATCAAAAAGAATAAGAAATCCAATTTCACCTGGCAACGCCGTAAAAACAAGTAAAACTATGAACACACCCGAAGAATACACCCAGCCAAGCGAGGACTACCTCAAAATGCTTGCCGGCGAGGAGTATCTCGCTACCGACCCCTATCTGCTCAAGTTGCTCAACGACGTGAAGGACCTCTGTTGGGAGTACAACAGCATCCGCCCCACCCTCATCAAGGAGCGCAACGACATGCTCAAGCGGATTTTGGGGGAGTGTGACGACGACACTTTCATCAATCAGCCTTTCTACTGCGACTACGGGAAGCATATCCG
>SFER01000037.1 GCA_004557195.1 Bacteroidales bacterium
ATGATTGATACAAAGAAAGAACAAGAGCGTGACGAGCTGCACCGTGCGATATGGGCAATCGCAGATGAGCTTCGTGGTGCCGTGGACGGTTGGGACTTCAAGAACTATGTCCTTGGCACAATGTTTTACAGATATATCTCTGAAAATCTGACCAACTATATCAATGCTGGAGAGCAGGATTCCGGTAATACTGATTTTGATTACGCAAAGATGTCCGACGATGAAGCAGAGGAAGCCCGTGAGGGACTGGTTGAAGAAAAAGGCTTTTTCATTCTGCCGTCTGAACTGTTCTGCAGTGTAAATCTCAGAGCAAACAATGATGAAAATCTGAATGAGACCTTGGAGCGTGTGTTCAACCATATCGAAGCATCTGCAAAAGGTTCTTCCTCTGAAAGCAGCTTCGCTGGATTGTTCGATGATTTTGATGTGAATAGCAACAAACTTGGTTCTACCGTTGCAAAGAGAAACGAACGCCTTGCAAAACTTCTGCATGGTGTAGCCGATATGAACCTTGGAGATGTAAAAGACCATGACATTGATGCCTTTGGTGATGCCTATGAATATCTGATGACCATGTATGCATCGGGTGCAGGTAAATCCGGCGGTGAGTTCTTTACTCCTGCCGATGTTTCTGAACTGCTTACCAGACTTGGTACAGTTGGAAAAACAGAAATCAATAAGGTCTATGACCCTGCGTGTGGATCCGGCTCCCTGCTTCTGAAAGCCGAAAAAGTTCTCGGCAAAGATGCTGTCAGAAACGGCTTTTACGGACAGGAAATCAATATCACTACATATAACCTCTGCCGTATCAATATGTTCCTGCATGATGTTGGTTTTGATAAGTTCGATATTGCTTGTGAGGACACGCTGACCGCACCGCAGCATTGGGATGACGAACCGTTTGAGCTGATCGTTTCCAATCCTCCGTATTCTATAAAATGGGCTGGCGATGATAACCCTCTGCTGATTAACGACCCTCGTTTCTCTCCGGCTGGCGTTCTTGCACCGAAGTCCAAGGCTGACCTTGCGTTTATCATGCACTCTCTTTCTTGGCTTGCAACAGACGGAACGGCGGCTATCGTCTGCTTCCCCGGTATTATGTACCGTGGCGGTGCTGAACAGAAAATCAGAAAATATCTGATTGACAATAACTTTATCGACTGCATTATTCAGTTGCCGAGCAATCTGTTCTTCGGCACTTCCATTGCTACTTGCATTATGGTTCTGAAGAAAGGTAAAGCCGACAACAAGACACTGTTCATTGATGCTACGGGCGAGTGCATTAAAGTTACGAATAATAATAAGCTAACGCAGGCGAACATGGACAGAATTGTGGAGACTTTTGCCAAGCGTGCGGAGGAAGCGCATTTCTCCCATTTGGCAAGCTATGAGGAAATTGCGGAAAATGACTACAATCTTTCTGTATCCATCTATGTTGAAGCAGAGGACACCAGAGAGAAAATAGACATTGTGAAGCTCAATGCCGAGATTGAGGAAATCGTTGCACGTGAACAGGTTCTCCGTGATGAAATTGCGAAGATTATCGCAGAAATCGAGGTATGATTATGGCAAATGATCTGACAATTTACCAATCAGTTATTGATGATGTAAAGGGCATTATTTCCTCTGGTATGGAGAGCGCATACAATGCCACAAGCCGTGCAATGGTAATGACTTATTGGAATGTGGGCAAACGCATTGTGGAACAGGAGCAGAACGGCAATCAGCGAGCCGAATACGGCACAGCCATGATGGATGCGCTGGCGGAAGAACTGACCAGGGAATACGGAAAAAGTTATTCTAAAAGAAATCTCCAGTATTTTCGCAAATTTTATCAATGCTTTCCGGATATCGAAATTGTGAACTCATGCGTTCACAATCTGACTTGGACACATTTTCGCAGTCTTTTGCGAGTGCCGGACGAGGATGCCAGAGTTTGGTACATGAGCGAAGCTGCTCACGAAAACTGGAATGTGAGAATGCTTGACCGCAATATCAGCACACAGTATTATTACCGCTTGTTGCAGGCTCCGAAAAAGGAAGCCGTTATCGCTGAAATGAAGCGGAAAAATGCTCAAATTTCCAAGACACAGTTCGAGCTTGTGAAAAGCCCTGTTGTTGCAGAGTTCCTTGGATTTAAGAACGAGGACAGCTATCTGGAAAGTGATTTGGAATCTGCCATTTTGTCCCATATTCGTGACTTTCTTATGGAAATGGGAAGAGGATTTGCGTTTGTGGCAAGACAACAGCATATCGTTACAGAAACGGAAGATTATTATATTGACCTGGTTTTCTATAATATTGAACTAAAATGTTATGTACTGGTTGATTTGAAGATGGGCAAAATAACCCATCAGGATGTGGGACAAATTGATATGTATGTCCGTATGTATGACGAACTGAAGCGTACTGCCGGAGACAATCCGACCATTGGTATTTTACTATGTTCAGAAACAGACGAGGATATTGCCCGTTATTCTGTACTGCATGATAACGACAGGCTGTTTATGTCGAAATATCTGACGTATCTGCCTACCAAGGAGCAGCTGAAACAGGAAATTGAACGGCAGAAAGCGGTCTTCTACATGCAGCATCCACTCCAAATAGAGGAAGGCGGTGACACAGAATGAGCAGACTTGACGAACTGATTCAAGAATACTGCCCCAATGGAGTTGAATTTAAGACTGTTGGTGATGTAGCTACTATTACTCGTGGACATGTAATGTCAAAAGATTATATTAAGGAAAATCAAGGAATTTACCCTGTATATTCGTCACAAACAGAAAATAATGGCGAACTGGGCTATATTTCCACATACGATTTTGACGGAGAGTATCTGACTTGGACAACGGATGGTGCCAATGCAGGATTTGTATTTTATCGAAACGGCAAGTTTAGTATAACGAATGTCTGTGGTCTTATAAACGTGACTACCCCAGAGATGATTACACGATTTTTATACTTTGTTCTCTCGGCTGAAGCAAAAAAGTACGTTAGTAGCGGAATGGGAAACCCTAAACTAATGAGCAATGTTATGGGAAGAATAAAGATTCCAGTTCCCCCTCTGCCCGTGCAGAGTGAAATTGTCCGAATTTTGGACAATTTCGCGGAGCTTACAACGGAGCTTACAACGGAGCTTACAACGGAGCTTACAGCGAGAAAGAAACAGTATGAGTATTACAGAGATAACCTGCTTACCTTCGATACTACAATCAAAAAAGTTCGCTTGGGTGATATATGCTCTGTTATTACTAAGGGAACAACACCTAAAAGCTACGCTAAAACAGGCATATCTTTCGTGAAAACGGAAGCATTTGACGGAGCAAGAATCGTTCCAGAAAAATTGTCTTATGTGGACGAAGAAACCCATACCACATTTTTGAGAAGATCCATTCTGGAAGAAAACGACATTCTTGTTACTATTGCAGGAGCGACCATCGGGAAATGTGCAATGGTTCCAAAAGAGATTTTACCAGCGAATACAAATCAAGCTCTTGCAATCATAAGACTTGCAAAAGGAAACTCTCCGAAGTATGTAATGTATTTATTGCAGTCTGATTTGATGAAGCAGTATATGCAGAAAAATATTAAAGGTTCTGCACAGCCGAATTTGAACTTGAAGCAGCTCAATGATTTTATTATTCCGCTACCCCCTTTGAGTGTGCAAGAGCGTTTGGTTCATGTGTTGGATAATTTTGATGCTATCTGTACTGACCTTAGCATCGGTCTCCCTGCCGAGATTGAAGCAAGAGAAAAACAATATGAATTTTATCGAGATGCCCTCTTGACATATGCTGCAACAGGCGAAATAATCGCTAAGCAAGCAAGCAAGCAAGCAAGCAAGCAAGCAAGCAAGCAAGCAAGCAAGCAAGCAAGCAAAGTATGATGCCTTAATTAAACTCTGTCAATATGTTTTCGGAGTGATTTATTTACCATTGAGCGAAATTGCGAATGTATTCAGAGGAGAATATATCACAAAGAAAAGTACCTGCGAGGGCGATATTCCGGTTATTCTCGGAGGACAAGAACCAGCCTATTATATTGATAGAGCAAACCATGATGGCGAGATTGTCGTGGTAGCAAGAAGTGGCGCATCTGCCGGTTTTGTTTCTTACTGGAATCAACCTATCTTTGTAACAGACGGCTTCGGTTATGAAGAAAAAGCGGGTCTCACAACAGCGAAATATCTATACTATGTATTGAAGAATATCGAAGCCACATTGAACTCTATGAAACGTGGTGCAGGAGTTCCTCATGTTAGCGGAGAAGCTCTTGGAAAAATTGAACTTCCTGTACCTACAATCGGAGAGCAAAACCGTATTGTTGCCTTGCTCGATAAATTTGACGGACTATGCAACGACTTGAACATTGGACTTCCGGCAGAGATTGAAGCAGTGAAAGCGCAATACGAATACTACAGAAACAAGTTGCTCACATTCAAGGATGTCGCAGGATGAACACATTTCTGAGAAATAAAGGAGGATATCGCAAACTCAGAGTTTATCGACTGAGTGTAATTATCTACGACCTCTCGGTGATATTTTCAGAACGATTTATCAGAGCTGGAAGTCGCACATGGGATCAAATGGTCCAAGCTGCGCGCAGCGGCAAGCAGAATATAGCCGAGGGAAGCAAAGCGGCTACGACATCTCGCACGACCGAGATAAAGCTCACCAATGTGGCTAAGGCTTCTCTTGAAGAACTAATGCTTGATTACGAGGATTATCTCAGGCAGAATAATTTGCCTCAGTGGGACAAGAGCAACCCTCGCACCCTCAAATTGCGTGAATATCTCAAAAGCGAAGAATTTCTGGCAAATCCCACAAAATTTGCTTTTGCAATGAATGCTGAAGAATTCTGCAATTTGTGTATCACGCTGATAAATCAAGCGACATATATGCTTCATCGTTTGATTGACAAACAGCAAGAGCAATTTTTGAAGGAAGGCGGAATAAATGAGCAAATGTATTCCGCAAGAGTGCAATATCGCAAAAGCGCTGAGAATCATGGCTATCATGTTTCGTCGGACCGGTCGGACCGGTCGGACCAGTCAGACCGGTCTGACAAAATGAAGAGCACTCCGCAAGGCTCGCTGACGCTCACTAAAGACGAAGATGCAGCGCCCCGGCAAGGAGCGAGCGTCAGCGAGCAGCACCCGAGTGCTCCGAGCGCTCCGAGCACTCAGGACCAATAAAATTGAACAATTCTACCAGTTATGAAAGAATACGATTGCATATCACAAAACACCGAATCCACAGTGGTGGCTGAATTTGAGGGCGGCTATTACAGCAGCGCTCAATATCAGAGTGAGGCTGAAATGGAAGCCGACTTTATCAAGCGGCTCCAACGCCAAGCCTACGAATATCTCCCTATCACCTCCGAAAAGGAGTTGATCGACAACCTCCGCTCTCAACTCGAAAAACTCAACAACCTCCGCTTCACCGACAAGGAGTGGAAGGAGTTTTTCAAGCAATATCTCGGAAACCCCAACGAGGGTATCGTGGAAAAAACACGCACCATCCAGGAAGACCACAAAAAGGTGCTCACCCGCGACGATGGCTCGTTTGTGAATGTGTATCTCATCGACAAAGAGAATATCCACAACAATTCGCTGCAAGTTATCAACCAATATGTGCCCGAGGGTGGCAGCCACGAAAACCGCTACGATGTAACCATCCTCGTGAACGGATTGCCACTCGTGCATGTGGAATTGAAACGCCGCGGAGTGGAAGTGCGCGAAGCTTTCAACCAAATTCGCCGCTACAACCGCGAATCGTTTTGGGCTGGCTGCGGACTCTTTGAATTTGTGCAGATTTTCGTAATCAGCAACGGCACTCTCACCAAATACTACAGCAACACTACCCGCGACAGCCATGTGAAGCAGCAAAACAAGGGGAGCAAGAAGCAAACGAGCAATTCGTTTGAATTTACCTCCTACTGGGCGCGGCTCGACAACGAGCCTATTCGCGACCTCGTGGATTTCACCCAAACATTCCTCTCGAAGCACACACTGCTCAACGTGCTCACCAAATACTGCGTGTTCACCGCCGAAAACATGCTGCTCGTGATGCGCCCCTACCAAATCGCAGCCACCGAGCGCATCATTCAGCGCATCATCACATCGACCAACCTCAAAACTTGGGGCAAGCGCGAGGCAGGTGGCTTCATCTGGCACACCACCGGCTCGGGAAAGACGCTCACCTCGTTCAAAACCGCGCGCCTCGCCTCGGCTATGGACGAAATCGACAAAGTGCTCTTTGTGGTCGATCGCAAAGACCTCGACTATCAGACGATGAAAGAGTATGACCGCTTCGAGAAAGGCGCTGCCAACTCCAACAGCTCTACTGCCATCCTCACCCGCCAACTCAACGACCCGAATTGCCGCATTATCATCACCACAATTCAAAAGTTGAGCAATTTCGTTGGCAAAAACGCCACCCACAAGATTTACAATGAGCATATTGTGATGATATTCGACGAGTGCCACCGCTCGCAGTTTGGCGATATGCACCGGGCAATAGTCAAAAAGTTCAAGAAATACCACATCTTCGGCTTCACCGGTACGCCAATCTTCCCCGACAATGCCGGAACTATACGCAACATCGATTTTACCACCACCGAAGGCACTTTTGGCGACAAACTGCACAGCTACACCATCGTGGATGCCATCCGCGACGGCAACGTGTTGCCGTTCCGCGTCGATTATGTGCGCACACTCCGCCCCGAGGACGAAATCAAGCAGGAAAGTGTCCCGGCTATCGACCAACTGAAAATCCTGTCCGACCCTCGCCGCATCTCCTTCATCTCGAAATATATCCTCGACCACTTTGCGCAAAAGACCAAGCGCAACGAGCATCACTACGACTTCAACCGCCTCACCAACATCAGCACAGTGGCAAAAGGGAAGAAAGATGTGGAAGAAATCAAGGTGAAAACCAAGCTGCAAGGCTTCAACTCCATTTTTGCAGTGGCAAGTATCCCATTCGTGAAACTCTACTACAACGAGTTGATGCGTCAAATGGAAGAACTGCCCGAAAACCGTCGCCTGAAGATTGCTACAATCTATAGCTACGCGCCCAACGAGGCTGAGGAGGATTTCGGTGGCGATGAAAACTCGGAAAACACCGACGGCCTCGACGAGTCGAGCCGCGACTTCCTCGAAAAGTGCATCGCCGACTACAACGCGATGTTCGGCACAAGCTACGACACCTCGGCAGAGAAATTCCAGAACTACTATAAGGATGTGTCGCTGCGAATGAAAAACCGCGAGATAGATTTGCTCATTGTGGTGAACATGTTCCTTACCGGATTTGATGCCACCACGCTCAACACGCTGTGGGTGGATAAAAACCTGCGTATGCACGGACTCATCCAAGCCTATTCGCGCACCAACCGCATCCTCAACAGCATCAAGACCTTTGGCAACATCGTCTGCTTCCGCAACCTCGAGCCTGCCACCAATGCCGCTCTCGAACTTTTCGGCGACAAAAACGCCGGCGGACTTGTGCTCATCAAAACATTTGACGAATACTACAACGGCTACACCAAGAAAGATGGCACCGAAGAGCCGGGATATAAAAAACTCGTGGAAGATGTGCTCGAAAAATTCCCGCTCGGCACCCCAATCCTCGGTGAAAAAGCCGAAAAGGAGTTTATCAGGCTGTGGGGCGCAATTCTGCGTTTCAGAAACATCCTCCAGAGTTTCGACCAATTCAAAGGGAAAGAAATCCTCACCGACGACCAATTCAAAGACTATCAAGGCATCTACCTCGACCTATACGAAAAATATCGCCGAAACGGCAAGGGTGAGGCGGTGAACGTCAACGACGACATCGTGTTTGAGATTGAATTGGTGAAATCGGTGGAAATCAACATCGATTACATCCTCTTCCTCGTGGGGCAAAAGACCGGCGACCCTGCTCACGATGCCGAATTGGTGGTGAAAATCAAGAAATCGATTGGCGCCACTCCCGACCTTCGCGACAAGGAAGACCTCATCATGCAGTTTGTGAACAGCGCCTCCGCCGGAAGCAAAATCAACGACGATTGGGCTATGTATGTACGCCAAAAATTGAGCGCAGAGCTGCAAGACCTTATCACAAGCGAGAATTTGAAGCCCGAGAAGACGATGGAATTTCTGCAACAGTCGTTCCGCGACGGCGAAATCCGCGAATCGGGCACCGGAATAGCCGGCATTCTGCCTCCGATGCCGCTGTTTGGCACAGGTGGCAACCGTGAAGCGAAAAAACTCGCTGTAACAGAGAAACTCAAGGCTCTTTTCAAGCGCTTCTATGACCTTTGCGGCGGCGTCTTCCCGGCCCTCGATGTCGAGTAGCCGGGAAGGGCGCCGGTGGGGTGGTGAAATAAATTGCGGGATTTGCTTGCGGCGGCAAAATATTTTTTGTAAATTTGCGTTATACATATACTAATCTAAAGAATATCGCCATGGCTGCCAACAACAGATATTGCGTAATTATGGGTGGCGGAATCGGTAGCCGATTCTGGCCTTATAGTCGCACTGATTTCCCAAAACAATTTATTGATTTCTTTGGCACCGGTCGCTCGTTTATCCAAATGTCGTTCGACCGCGTGCAGGACATAATTCCCGTTGACCACATTTTTGTGGTTACTAACGCTCTCTACGCTCCGCTTGTGAAGAAGCAGCTGCCGATGCTCCCCGAGGAGAATATCCTCCTCGAGCCGGCACGCCGCAACACCGCTCCGTGTATTGCGTGGGCTGCTTATCATATCGCCGCTATCAACCCCGAGGCTTCGATTATGGTGGCTCCGAGCGACCATATCATTTTGCGCGAGACGGAATTTCGCAAGAGCGTGATTAAAGGCTTCGAGTTTGTGGAGCAACACGATGCGCTCCTCACTATGGGTGTGAAGCCATCGCGCCCCGAGACCGGTTACGGCTACATCCAGATTGGCAAAGAGCAGGTGCCGGGCATCAACGAGGTGAAAACTTTCACCGAGAAGCCCAATCTCGAACTTGCAAAGGTGTTTCTCGACACCGGTGAGTTTTTCTGGAACTCGGGCATCTTCCTCTGGAAGGCTTCGGCTATCAAAAATGCTCTCGCCGAGCATTGCCAGGATGTCGCCTCGATTTTCGACAAAGGCGCAGGCTTGTTTGGTACACCCGGCGAACTCGGCTTCATCGCCAACGAGTTTCAAAACTGCCCCAACATCTCTATCGACTATGCCGTGATGGAGAAGGCGTCGAATGTCTATGTCGAGTGTGTCGATATCGGCTGGAGCGACGTGGGCACCTGGGGCTCGCTCTACGAGATTTCCCCCAAGAACAAAGATGGCAACGTAACACAAAACAACAAGGCGTGCATGTTCAATTCCAAGAACAACATCGTGTCGATGAAAGAGGACAAACTTGTTGTGGCTGTGGGACTTAACGACTATATCATAGCCGATGCCGACGATGTGCTGCTCATCTGCCCCAAAGCCGATGAACAGCGTATCAAACTAATTGTCAATGAAGTGAAATCGCTCTACGGCGACAAATACATTTGATTTCCGCCCCGGTAGGGGTGTGTAAAACCCATTCGCGCCGATGCCGTGTGCCACAACCCGCATCGGCGCTCTCTTAACTCTATGAAACTCGACTGCAACGCTCAATATATCTACAATCTCATCGCTCAAGGCGAACATGTGAGGCAAGATTTTAAGTATGAAATCTCCGATGCACGCAAAATCGCGCGCAGCGTCTCGGCGTTTGCCAACACCGAGGGCGGTCGCCTGCTTGTGGGGGTGAAAGACAACGGCAAGATTGCCGGGGTGAGAAGCGAGGAGGAAATCTACATGATTGAGGCTGCTGCCCGCGTGTATTGCTCCCCCGAGGTGGCGATAGAGTGCCGCATCTACAAAATCGAGGGCAAAGATGTGCTTGAGGCTGTGATTCCGCAATGCGCTACCAAGCCGGTGTGTGCAATCGACGAGCAGAACCGCCGTCGAGCCTATGTGAGGATTGCCGACGAGAATATCCTCGCCACCCCGGTCCATCTCGACATCTGGCGGCGAACCAATTCCAGTGGCGACACGATGATAACCTACGACGACAGCGTGCGCAGTCTCCTGGCAATCATCGACTCGCATCCGCTCATCTCCCTCAACCGCTGTTGCCGCCTCTCCGGAATGCCGCGCCGCAAGGTGTGCGCCCTCATTGCCGATTTCATCCGCTTCTCGCTTGTGGAGCAGGTGTGGGAGGAGCGCAAATTCCTCTATCGCACAAAAAACACTCCCACAGAGCCATAGTGAGACATCTGCGGGAGCGTACTATAAAAGTTGCAGAGCCTAATATTGTTCTTTTTCGTTGGGGAAATCACATGATTTCACATCCTGGATGTAGTGGGTAACCGCATCGTCGATGATTGTGCTGAGGTCGGCATAACGGCGAAGGAAACGCGGGGAGAAGCCCTTGTTGATTCCGAGCATGTCGTGCATCACAAGCACCTGACCATCCACACCGCCGCCGGCACCGATGCCGATTACCGGGATTGTGAGTTCGCTTGCCACGCGAGCGGCGAGACTTGCCGGGATTTTCTCAAGCACGAGAGCAAAACAGCCGATTTCCTCGAGCAAATGGGCGTCTTCGATGAGTTTCTTCGCCTCAGCCTCCTCTTTGGCGCGCACGGCGTAGGTGCCGAATTTGTTGATACTCTGAGGAGTGAGACCGAGGTGTCCCATCACCGGGATCCCGGCGCAGAGGATTTTCTCGATAGATTCGCGTATTTCGGCGCCACCTTCGAGTTTCACGCAGTCGGCGTGGGTTTCCTTCATGATTCTGATAGCGGAGTGGTAAGCCTCGAGCGGGTCGCCTTGATAGGTGCCGAAAGGCATATCCACCACCACAAGAGCACGTTTCACCGCCTTAACCACCGATTTTCCGTGGTAAATCATCTGGTCGAGAGTGATGGGGAGGGTGGTGATGTTTCCCGCCATCACATTGGAAGCGCTGTCGCCCACGAGAATGATGTCGATTCCGGCACCATCGATGAGAGTAGCCATCGAATAGTCGTAGGCAGTGAGCATTGCGATTTTCTCGTTTCTCGCCTTCATTTCCACCAGGCGATGAGTGGTTACTTTTCTATTGTCTTCGATGTAGGTTGACATAATAGTATTTATTGTGTGTTATGTGATTTGTTTTCTTATCTACACTGTGAGACGCACCTGTGCGCCCTCGATGAGCGGCATATTGTCGTCGCCATGCCCGAATGGAGCGTTGAAAGCCACCGGGATGCCGAGCGGCTCCACCATCCGCTTTATCATCTGCTCCATTGTCTCGGCATTGCGAGATTTGTCGTATTCGGTGAATTGCCCCACGATAATACCCTTGGCTTTGGCGAGAGTTCCGTTGAGGCACATATTGTAGAGCATTCGCTCGATGCGATACACCTCTTCGCCCACATCCTCGATAAACAGGATGTGCCCCGGGATGTTGCCGATATCGTAGCGGCTGCCGTTCAAGCCGTTGAACACAGCCATGTTGCCTCCGGCGAGGATGCCCTCGGCACTGCCGTTGATGTCGAGCGAAGTTCTCTCCCAAGAGAGCCCTTCGGGGGTGCCGCCGGCGAGAATCTTCATGAGATTGTCGAGGTGGATGTTCGACTCGGGATTCTCCCACATATATTTAGCCATAGCGCCATGGATACTTTTCACCCCGGCGTTGAGCATCATGGCATGGAGAGCGGTGATGTCGCTGAAGCCGATGAGCCACTTGGCATTGTCGCGCAGGAACTCGGGCGAGAAACGCTCGATGAGGTGCACCGCGCCATATCCGCCACGGGCACAGAGGATAGCGGCAATCTCCTTGTCGGCAAACGCGCGGCTCAAATCAAGGAATCGCTCCTCGGCGGTGCCGCTGTAGTCATTGCTGTTTCCGAGGCAGTGCTCGCTCACCACCGGCGCGTAGCCATGTCGTTTGAGGTATTCACATGCCCCTTCCACATATTCGGCGCGGATGTGGGTTGCGGGAGCCACAATCGCCACCTTGTCCCCCTTGCACAATGGTTTCGGGGTGATGTATTGTCCCGCTTTCTCGTTGAGAATTTCTATTTTTGCCATTGTTAATACACTTTTACGTTGATTCCGGCATCGGCAATCCGTTTGCCGATACGCTCCATCTCCTCGGCGGAAATTTTCTCGAGATGCTCCTCGGGGGTCTTGCGGTCGATGCTGTAGATCATCACCTCCTTGGGCGCAATGCGGCGGTAGGCATCGATGAGGGCGTCGATTTCCTCGTCGGTGGTGTTGTCGATAGGCTTACCGTTGTGCTCGCCGCGCAGTAACATAGTCTGGACGATGCAGCTGCCCGAGAATTGCATGATGTCTTGGATAATCCCCTCCACCACCACGTTGGGGTTGGCGGGGCGGTTGAGCAGGCGCATAGTGCGGTCGAAAGCGCTGTCGAGTTTGAGGATGTTGTTATCCACCTTGCGGAGCGCCTCCACCACCTTGGGATTGCCGAGGAAAGTGCTGTTGCTGAGCACCGACACCTTGGCTTGCGGGTAGTGGCGGTCGCGGAGCATTATCGTGTCGTGGATTATCTCTTTGAATTGCGGGTGAATTGTCGGTTCGCCGTTGCCCGAGAAAGTAATCACATCGAGCGGTTCCCCCTTTTCGCTCATCTCCTTGAGACGAGCCGAGAGGTGTCGCTTCACGCTTTCCCTCGAAGGGAGACCCTGTTTCCCTTGACCCTGGGCATTGTATCCCGCCTCGCAGTAGAGGCAGTCAAACGAGCACACTTTGCCGTCGATAGGGGAGAGGTTCACTCCGAGAGATGAGCCGAGTCGGCGGCTGTGTATCGGTCCGAAAACCGTTTCGTGAAATAGTATTGTTACCATATCTTGTTAGAAAAACTTTGCAAAATTCACCAGAATATTCGAGATATGCAAACAATTTATATAAAATAGGTGTATATTTGCATATCGAAACTCTTTTTGCGATGGCAATAACCGACAAAATATCCCGATTTCTCGGCAATGCCGGCGACAGCGCCGGGCGGCGCCGGTTTGAGCAGCTCCGCGCGGCGATAGTCGATGGGCGCATGTTTATCGCGGGTGCCAATCGGAGCGAGATAGCCGCCGCCACCGGGCTGAGCCGGTCGGCAGTGGAGATTCTCATCCGCGAGTATGCCGGCTGCTCGGTCAACGAGTATATCAACCGCCTGCGGGTGGAATATTCGGCGACGCTTCTTGTGGAGCATCCCGAGTGGAGCGTAGAGGCGGTTGCAGAGAGCTCGGGCTATCGCAACCGGGGCACTTATTACGCCAATTTCGAGAAAATCTATGGTGTAACCCCCACTCGCTACCGCCTCGATTATGCAGCCCGAAACGCCCGAGAGAATGCTCAACCTAACTTTTTTGCCAAATTAACAAAATGTTTTAAAATGTTTATCGGGCTGGTATTTTTACTCGGTTTTTGCCAATAATCGGAGCGAGTAACCCCCTAAAAACGATAAAAAATCGTGCTATTTTCAAAAAATCGTAAAAAAAACTCTGCGAAAGTTTGGAAAAATCGAAAAAGTTAGACATATTTGCACGTTATTCTTAGGGTGGGTTAAGACAAGTTGTTAAAATCTGCGCAAAAGAATATTAAATTTAACAAATATAGGACAACATAATTTTTTATTTACCAAATCAGTACTCTTATGAAGAAAAAATGTGCATTATTAACAGCTCTTTTTCTCGCCTGTGGTACACCGTCGTTTTCGAGCTTCACAGCAGAGGCTCAAACGCAACAAGCCACAGCAGGTAAAGTAACTGGAACTGTGACTGACTCTAAAGGCGAACCGCTTATTGGAGCCACTGTGCAAGTGAAAAACTCGAAGGTCGGTACTGCAACCGACATCGACGGTCGTTTTTCTCTTAATGCGAAACCTGGTGATGTTCTCGTAGTTTCATACGTAGGACAGCAACCAAAGACTGTAAAAGTAACCGCCGGCGTTATGAACATCACCCTTGATGCCAACGCCACTGTCCTCGACGACGTAGTCGTTACCGCCCTCGGTATCAAGAAGGACAAAAAATCGCTCGGTTATGCGATTGACGAAATCGACAGCGAAGAATTGATGCGTAACAAATCTACCAACGCCATCAACTCTCTTTCCGGTAAAATCGCCGGTGTTTCTATCACTCAATCATCTGGTGCCGCAGGTGCCGGCTCGCAAATCATCCTCCGTGGTGGTACATCGGGTTCGGAAAACCGCGACAACCAACCTCTCTTCGTTGTAGATGGTATCATCTATGATAACTCGTCTTCGATTCCCGGTAACTCGGCATTCGATGGCTCGATGGCATCTGCAACAACAACCTCCAACCGTGTAATGGACATCAACCCCGAGGATATCGAGAGCATGTCGGTGCTTAAAGGCCCCGCCGCTTCGGCTCTTTACGGTTCTCGTGCCGCCAATGGTGTTGTCCTCATCACAACTAAGAAAGGTAAAGAAGGTACTGTAGAAGTGAACTTGAACGCCAAGTATATCACTTCTTGGGCAACTTCTCTTCCCAAAACCCAAAAACAATTCAGACGCGGTTATTTGGAAGATAATTACGAC
>SFER01000235.1 GCA_004557195.1 Bacteroidales bacterium
CGCTTATTCCGACCTCGCTATCTTGAAGTCGCTTCTCCCGATGCTTGCCACCGCAAGCCGCGACTTCCACCGTTGGCGATACAACGAAATGATTCTCGCCACTTACAAAATGGCCGAGAAGCGCAAGGACACCAAAACTATGGAACGCGCCGCGTCTTCCTATGCCAAATACAACCGCGTTGATTTGGAGGATGAACAGGCCGTGCCCTACGAGCTTATCGTGGTGCAGCCGTTCACCGCCACCGAAGACCCGCGTGTCCTCGGCATTGAACCTATCCCCAATATCAAGCAGAAAATCTCGGCGATGATTGACAAATACCGCCGCGAGACCATTGATATTGAGGATGTGACCTTTGAGGAAGCCGACCTCGAGTTTGATCAACTATTTCCCCTGCAAGAAGATGGAAACGACACAGAAGCAAGTCTACTTCAATAAGCCGCAGCGACTCACGCAGCTTATTGCCGCCAATACCACCGTAATTGTCGCCGGTCGCCGTACCGGCAAGACCGACTCCATAGCCGCGCCCTTCGTGCTGCGCAATATGCAGCGTATGCCCGGCTCCACAGGTGGTATCGTCGTGCCCACCTTCAAGCACGGCTTGACCAACACCCTGCCGGGGTTGCTCGCCGCGTGGAAACGTTGGGGCTACATCAACGGCCTACACTATGTCGTGGGGCGCAAACCGCCCAAGTCGTTCGCTCGGCCTATCATCGAGCCGAATGATTATGAGCACGTCATCTCATTCTACAACGGCTCGTGCGCCGTGATCATCTCGCAAGACCGCCCCGGCTCCTCCAACTCGCTCACCCTCTCGTGGCTGCTCGTTGACGAGGCCAAATTCATAGACTATCAAAAACTCAAAGATGAAACCCTCCCTGCCAACGGCGGCATCAAGTCGCACTTTGGCAAGCACTCGTGCAACCACTCAATAATGATATTGAGTGATATGCCGCAGACACAGAAAGGCTCCTGGTTTCTCCACTACCGCGACAAAATGGATGCCGAACTTATCAGCACCATTGAGGGAACAGTCTACGAGATTTGGCGCGTCAAGGAACGCATACGCACTCTCCGCGCCGCAGGTCAGCCGGTGCCCGACTACCTGCAAGGACATCTCCGCCGACTCGACACCGCACTCAATAAGATGCGCTCTGTGGCCGTCTATTATCGGGAGTACAGCTCCATTGAGAACCTGCAACTCCTCGGCGAGAACTACATCAAGCAGATGAAGCGCGACCTTACGCCCCTCACTTTCCAAACCTCTATCCTTTGCCAGCGCATAGGCATTGCCAAGGATGGTTTCTATTCCTCTATGCGTGAAGGGCATAAGTATGACGCTTCAAATTTTTCGCAGCTCGACGAACTTTTCCGCTCCTCGTTAGTAATCAGTAAAGGGGAGGTCTGCGCCAATTTGGACGCTACCTGCGATGCAGACGTTGACCCCGACGCTCCGCTCTGCATCGGCATGGACTACAACGCCAACATCAACTGGATTGTCACCGGCCAACCTCGCGACCGTCGCCTAAATATCGTCAAGTCGTTCTACGTCAAGTTCGAGCGGAAGATACCCGCTCTCATTGACGATTTCTGCAACTATTACCGTAACCACCGCAACAAGACCGTAATCTACTATTACGATGCCACCGCCCTCAATTCCAACTACGCCGTCAACGAGCAGGATGTGCGATGGTGGGTAATCCACGAATTGGAACGCCATGGTTGGACGGTCGAGGCTGTCTACCTCGGCAACCCCATACGCCACGATGAAAAGTATTTGTTGATAAACCAAGCCTTTGCCGGACGGCAGCGACTAATGCCCTTCTTCAACCGCACCAACAATGAAGACCTAATTCTCGCTATCCAAGCTGCCGGAGTGTCGCGTGGCCGCAACGGCTTCCGCAAAGACAAGGCCGGCGAAAAGCTCGCCGAAACCGAAGAAGACCTCCTCGAACACCGCACCGACGGCACCGACGCCTTCGATACCCTCTACATCGGAGCGGAGAAATTCCCTGTTCACACAACTAATGTTATCAACATCAGCGGTGTTCTATAATACAAATCTCAATTTAATTTCGTAAATTTGCACATCAAATTAGACGAATGAAGAAAGCATTTACAATAGAACAACAAATAGAAAAACTCAAATCCCATGGAATGGTATTTGATGATGAAGACAAAGCCAAGGAAATCCTACTTGACGTAGGCTATTATCGGCTTGGTTTTTATTCCTTTCCCTATGAGATAAAGTACCCATCATTAGACAATCGAGACCATTGTCTAATTCCGGGAACTACTTTCAAAAGTGTATACGACCTCTATGAATTTGACACACGATTAAGGCGGCTTTTGCTGAACGCGCTTGACCGTATTGAAGTCAATATCCGCACTA
>SFER01000038.1 GCA_004557195.1 Bacteroidales bacterium
GTTTTGTAACGATTTGAAACATAAGATATTAATAACCTAAAGTAGTCATGGCTATAAAAAATGAACATTTTAATGAAAACGCGTCGCTGCGACAAGGCAGTGGCAAAATTGCCGTGTCAAAGGTTAATAATATTAAATTTGCGATGAGTCGTTGTCTCCGTCAAGGGGCGATGACTCATAATTGTATTTAGAAAATATAGTGAATTATTTAAAATATGGATTTGTCAATATTTGGTATTCAGAATTCAACGCTCATGGTTACAGCCTTGGTGACCGGTTTGGGTCTCGTGGCGGCAGCGTTGGTGATAGCATGGCTCATTTCGCCACGCTCATTCACAAAAGAGAAAGGAAAAACCTACGAGTGCGGTGTTCCCACTCGTGGTGAGAGCATGATTCAGTTCAAGGTGGGTTATTATTTGTTTGCCCTCTTGTTCCTTATGTTCGATGTCGAAACAGTGTTTTTGTTCCCGTGGGCTGTGATTAGCCGCGGTCTCGGCTCGGCTGCATTGCTCAGCGTTGGATTTTTCTTGTTTATTTTGATTTTAGGTCTTGCGTATGCTTGGCGGAAAGGAGCGTTGGAATGGAAGTAAGTGTAAAAGGTATGAAGTCGAGCGACTTCAAGGATAACGAGTATATCGACCAACTCGTCGCCGAACTCAATGCTTCGGGCGCCAATGTAGTGGTTGGTACTCTTGACAAATTAATCAACTGGGGCCGTGCCAATTCTCTTTGGCCATTGTGCTTCGGTACAAGTTGCTGCGCAATCGAGTTTATGCACCTCGGTGCCGCTCGCCACGATATGGCGCGTTTTGGATTTGAAGTGGCTCGTAACTCTCCACGTCAAGCCGACTACATTATGGTGCAAGGCACTATCGTGTATCGTATGGCTCCCGTATTACGCCGCCTCTACGAGCAGCTTGCCGAGCCTAAGTATGTGATTGCCTGCGGCGGTTGCGCCGTGTCGGGCGGTCCTTTCAAGGGTAGTTACTATGTTGTGGAAGGCGTTGACAAAATTTTGCCTGTCGATGTGTATATCCCCGGCTGCCCTCCGCGCCCCGAGGCTATGTTCTATGGCTTGATGCAGTTGCAACGCAAAATCAAGGTGCAACGCTTCTTTGGCGATGTCAACCGTCAAGAGAAATTAAAAGATTTCATCGCAGCCAATCCCGAAGAGGCAGATGCAATGAAGTAATTATTAACCCGAAAAAATATACTCATATATAATATGGTGAATATTCAGGAAAAAATCAGTGCATGGGCGCCATCTGCAACATTTGAGGAAGGCGAAGTGCTTTGTGCTACAGTTGCCGACAAGGAGTGGTACAAATTGGCTGAACACTTGAAAAATGATTTGGGCTTCGACTATCTCGTTGCCGTGGTGGGTTGCGACTGGGGCGAAACCCTCGGTTGCATGTATTATCTCACTGCAACTGCCACCGAAACTACCATCTCGGTGAAAGTGGAAACTGCCGACCGCGAGAATCCTATGCTTCACAGCGTTTGCGACTTGTGGAAAACCGCCCTTATCCAAGAGCGCGAGGTCTTTGATTTCTATGGAATCGTGTTTATCAACCACCCCGATATGCGTCGCCTTTTCTTGCGCACCGACTGGGTGGGATATCCTCTCCGCAAAGATTACGACAGCAACCCCGAACTCAATCCCATCCGCATGGAAGACGAGCCAAACGAGGATGCTTCGTTTGTGTGCCGCGAAGATGAGAAAGGAAATGTAACTAAAGAAGAATACAATATTTTCAATCCCGACGATTATGTGGTGAACTTCGGTCCGCAACACCCATCTACCCACGGTGTTATGCGTCTTCGCGCTGCAATCGATGGCGAAACCGTGAACAAAGTCGTTCCGGTGTGTGGATACATCCACCGCGGTATCGAAAAAATGTGCGAGTCGAAGACCTATCCGCAGACATTGATGTTTACCGACCGTCTCGACTACCTCTCCGCTCACCAAAACCGCCACTGCTTGTGCATGTGCATCGAGAAGGCTCTCGGCATCGAGGTGCCTCACCGTGCCAAGGTGATTCGCGTGATGATGGACGAATTGATGCGTATTTCGTCGCACCTCCTCTCCTACGGCTGTATGACCATGGATATGGGTGCCACCACTGCATTCTTCTACGGCTTCCGCGAGCGCGAGCAAGTGCTCGACATTTTTGACAAAACTTGCGGTGCTCGCATGTCGCTCCACTATAATGTAATAGGTGGTGTGGTTAACGATGTTCATCCCGACTTTATCAAGGATGTGCGCGCACTCTGCGCTATCATGCCCGAGCGTCTCAAAGAATATCACAAACTCTTCACCGGCAATGTCATTGCTCAAGGTCGTACCAAAGGTGTGGGCGTTCTCAGCCTCCAAGATGCCAAGGACTATGGTGTTACAGGTCCGTCGGCTCGTGCTGCAGGCTGGAAATGCGATGTGCGCAAGCGCATTCCCTACTCGGTGTATAACGAACTCGAATTCGACGAAATCACTATGGAAGAAGGCGACAGCTTCGCCCGCTATCTCGTGAGATTGAAAGAAATTGAGCAGAGTGTGAAATTGCTCGAACAACTTTGCGACATCCTCGAAAAAGAGGAAGGCAACGAATATATCGCTCCCAAAGTGCCGAAGATTATCAAACTCCCTGCAGGACACTGGTTCCAGCAAGTTGAGGCAAGCCGCGGCGCATTTGGTGTATATATCGAGAGCCGTGGTGACAAGTCGCCCTATCGTATGCACTTCAACAGCCCATGTCTCAACCTCATCGGCTCGGTGGATAAGTGCTGCAGCGGATACAAGATTGCCGACCTTATCACAATCACCGCATCGCTCGACTATGTGATTCCAGATATTGATAGATAACAAAATAGAAAGATTTAAGATATGTTTGACTTCGGATTAGTCACAAATTGGTTCAACGACCTATTGTTGAGTGTAATGCCCCAATGGGCAGCGACTGTGATAGAGTGCGTCATCATCGGCGTGGTGCTCCTTCTTGCCTACGCTTTGTTGGCTCTATTCTATATTTTCTACGAACGTAAATTGTGCGCTTGGTTCCAGTGCCGACTCGGTCCTATGCGTGTAGGTCCCTGGGGTATCTTGCAGAGTTTCGCCGACATGTTCAAAATCCTTATTAAGGAGCTTATCCGCCTTGAGAACATCGACCGTTTCCTCTTTGCCCTTGCGCCTTACTTGGTGATTGTAGCATCGATGCTGTGCTTCGCTTGCCTTCCTTGGGGTAACGGCTTGCAAATCATCGATTTCAACATCGGTATCTTCTTCATGACTGCCGCATCGTCGATTGGCGTGCTCGGTATTCTCCTTGCAGGATGGTCGAGCAACAACAAATACACCATGATTGGTGCGTTGCGAAGCGGTGCCCAGATGATTAGTTATGAGTTGTCAATCGGTTTGTCGATTCTCACAGTGGTGGTTCTTGCCGGCACTATGTCGATTACCGGTCTTGTTCAGGCTCAAGCCGATGGCTGGTTCCTCTTCAAGGGGCATATCCCCGCGCTCATCGCTTTTGTAATCTACCTCATTGCGGCTACCGCCGAGACCAACCGCGGTCCTTTCGACTTGCCCGAGGCAGAGCATGAGCTTACTGCAGGTTACCACACCGAATATTCGGGTATCCACTTCGGATTCTTCTACCTTGCCGAATACCTCAACCTCTTTATCGTGTCGGGTATCGCATCACTCCTCTTCCTTGGAGGTTGGATGCCGCTCCACATCCCCGGATGGGAAGGCTTCAACGCTGTGATGGACTTCATCCCCTCGATTGTGTGGTTTATCGGTAAAGCGGTGTTCATCTCATTCATCATCATCTGGTTCAAATGGTCATTCCCCCGTGTGCGTATCGACCAACTTCTCACCCTTGAGTGGAAGTATCTTATGCCCATCGGACTTTTCAACCTCGTGTTGATGACACTCATTGTGGTGTATGGACTTCATTTCTAAAGATATATAATAAACCCCAAATAATATTCGTGAAATATGAGCGATAATTTTGGTATAATGACCCAGGTAATCGGCCCTGTGGTCGATATTGCCTTTGAAGGAGAGGGTAATGCCGTTCCCCCTATCTACACCGCGTTGAAGGTGAGAAGAGACGACGGTACCGACCTCGTTCTCGAAGTTGAACAGCACATCGGTGAATCAACCGTGCGCTGTGTGGCTATGGAGAGCACCGATGGTTTGCAACGCGGCATGAAAGCCGTGAACACAGGCAATCCTATCTCGGTGCCCACCGGCGAACAAGTGAAAGGCCGCTTGTTGAATGTCCTTGGTCAACCTATCGACCACCTGAAAGACCTCGATGGCTCGTCGCTTCGTGCCATTCACCAGCCGGCTCCCGAATTTGCCGACCTCTCTATCGGGTCGGAAATCCTCTATACCGGTATTAAAGTTATCGACCTTCTGGAGCCTTATTCCAAGGGCGGTAAAATCGGTTTGTTTGGTGGCGCCGGTGTAGGCAAGACCGTGCTCATTATGGAGATGATTCATAATATCGCACACGGACACAATGGTTTCTCGGTGTTCACCGGTGTTGGTGAGCGCACTCGCGAGGGTAACGACCTCTTGCGCGAGATGATTGAAAGCAATGTGATTCGTTATGGCGAAAAATTCAAGGAAGGACTCGAAAAAGGGGAGTGGAACCTTGACGATGTGGATATGAATGAGCTCGCACAGTCGCAAGGCACCCTCGTGTTTGGTCAGATGAATGAGCCGCCGGGCGCCCGTATGCGTGTTGCCCTTGCCGGTCTTACTGTGGCTGAGCAGTTCCGCGACCAAGACGGCGGTGGTAAGGATATCCTCCTCTTCATCGACAACATCTTCCGTTTTACTCAAGCAGGTAGCGAGGTGTCGGCACTTCTTGGCCGTATGCCTTCGGCTGTGGGTTATCAACCTACTCTTGCTTCCGAAATGGGTGTGCTCCAGGAGCGTATCACTTCAACCAAGCAAGGTTCTATCACTTCGATTCAGGCAATCTATGTGCCTGCCGACGACTTGACCGACCCTGCTCCGGCTACAACATTCAGCTTCTTGGATGCTACCACCGTGCTTAGCCGTAAGATTACCGAGCTCGGTATCTATCCCGCCGTTGACCCATTGGAATCGACATCCCGCATCCTCGACCCCCACATCGTGGGCGAAGAGCACTATCAAACTGCACAAGCAGTGAAGCAGTTGCTCCAGAAATACAACGAGTTGCAGGATATCATTGCCATCCTCGGTGTGGATGAGTTGAGCGATGAAGACAAACTCGTTGTGGCTCGCGCTCGCCGCGCTCAACGCTTCCTTTCTCAGCCATTCTTCGTTGCCGAGCAGTTTACCGGTCTTCCCGGTGTGATGGTGCCTCTCAACGAGACAATCCGCGGCTTCAAGATGATTCTCAATGGCGAAGTCGATGAATATCCCGAGCAGGCATTCCTCAATGTCGGTACTATCGACGATGCAATCGCCAAAGGTAAGAAACTTCTTGCCGAAGTTGAAAAATAATAATCAAGTAGCATGACACTCAAAATCATATCTTCAGAAAAAGTGGAATTCTCCGGCGAAGTTGACTTGGTTAATCTTCCCGGCGAGCTTGGGGCATTCACAGTGCTCAAAAACCACGCGGCGATAATCTCATCGCTCACCGCAGGCGTCATCGAATATGATGTGCAAGGCGAGCGCACCTCCCTCGAGGTGAAAGGCGGGATTGTCGATGTTGATAACAATGTAGTGTCGGTGTGCATTTATTAATACGAGCATTTATGAAAAGATTACTAACCATATTGATGCTTTGCATCGCCCTTCCATTGGCTGCATTCACCGCTCGCGCAAGCGAGGGCGAATCCGATGGGTCGGTGGATGCCAAAGGCATCATTTTCGACCACCTCGGCGACCGTTATGGCTGGGAAGTGCCGTTTAACCATCATGCGAGCATCCCATTGCCTATCATCGTGCGCTCGCAGAGTGGCGAATGGCACATATTCAGCAGCGCACGCCTTGAGCACAATGCCGAATACGAAGGTTTTGTAATCGCCACAGAAGGCTCTTATCCGGGCAAAGTGGTGCAACGCATCGCCCAACCCGACGGCACAGTTGAGGAGTATCGACCCCTCGACCTGTCGATAACCAAGAACGTGCTTGCGCTCTTCATTTCGGCACTGGTTGTCGTTCTCTGCATCTTCTCGGTGCGCAACTGGTATCGCAAAAACGGGCTCAAAGCACCTCGCAAAGGTAAAGCCTCAATCGAATTTGTTGTCGAATTTGTCTATTTCGGCGTCATCCGTCCGATTCTTGGCAAGAAGGCTCACAAATTCGCCCCCTATCTGCTCACAGTGTTCTTCTTCATCCTTGTGATGAACCTGCTCGGGCTTATAGTGATATTCCCCGGTGGTGCCAACCTCACCGGCAACGTGGCTATTACACTCGTATTGGCTTTATGCACATTCTTGATGACAAACCTTTTTGGTACAAAACACTATTGGAAAGATATCTTCTGGCCCGATGTGCCGGTGTGGCTCAAATGCCCGCTGCCCATCATGCAATTGATCGAGGTGTTCGGTATGTTCACCAAGCCGGCTGCCCTCACTGTGCGTCTTTTCGCAAATATGATGGGTGGACACATGATTGTGATTACTCTCACCTTGCTCATCTTCATTTTCGCCGCATTCGGCGCAGTGGCAACAGGTGGAGCAACAGTCATTTCGATTGCTTTCTCAGTGTTTATGTTGGTCATCGACACCTTGGTTAGTTTCATCCAAGCGTATGTGTTCACTATGCTCTCTACAATCTTCATCGGACTTGCACAAGAGGGTGGACACGAAGAACATGAAACAATAAAAGAAAATAATTAATAAAAAACAAATAAATTAAAACTCTCAAAACTTTACAATTATGTTAGGAATGATTTTAGCAGCAGAGGCTCTCGCAGTTGTCGGAGCATGTTTAGGTGCAGCAATCGCAGCAATCGCAGCAGGTATCGGTATCGGTAGAATCGGTTCGTCGGCAATGGAAGCTATTGCTCGTCAACCCGAATCGGCAGGCGACATCCGTAGTAACATGATCGTAATCGCAGCCCTCATCGAAGGTGTGGCACTCTTTGCGGTTATCGTTTGTATCCTCGCTTTGTTTATCTAATCATAAATTCTCGAAATGGAATTGTTCATGCCCGAATTTGGGCTGGTATTCTGGATGTTCGTCTCCTTTGCCATCCTTTTCTTCCTTTTGGCAAAGTTTGCTTGGCCTTTCATAGTCAAGACGCTCGAGGAGCGCGCCGACTTGATCGACAAGGGGGTGCTCTATGCACAAGATGCGAAGGCTCACCTCGACAACGCCAAGGCAGAGGCCGATGCGCTCATCAAGCAAGCGCAACAGCAGCAGGCGGAAATTCTACGCGAAGCAGCCAAGATGAAATCGCAGATTATCGAGGAAGCCAAGGGCGAAGCCTCGAAAGAAGCGAAAAAACTCATCGACGCAGCACAAGTTTCTATCGAGCAATCGCGCAAAGAAGCCGAATCGCAATTCCGTAAAGAAGTGAGCGAATTTGCTTTGCAAATCGCCGAAAAGGTGATGCGCAACTCTCTCCAGAGTGGCAAAGCTCAATCGGAATTAGTCAACAAACTTCTTGACGAGGTTGAACTTAAAAATTAAGCAAAATGAATGAAGGTCTAATTTCCGGCAGATATGCCAAGGCACTTTATAAGCATTGTCTGGAAGCAGGCAACGCCGCCCAAGTGTATGCTCAAATGACACAGTTGGCGAATACTTTCGAATCCGAGAAATTGCTTCAATCGACTGTGGACAACCCATATCTCCTCCCCGCCGACAAGCAACGCCTGTTGCTCACCGCAGCCGGAGCCGACAAGGGTGGCAGCGTCGATAAGTTTGTTTTGCTTTTGATTAAAAACAATCGCGTAAACCTGATTAGAACCATGGCTCTTTCGTTCGGCGATATCTATCGCAAGGCGAATTCTATCGCCCGTGTGGTGATTACTACCGCCGCCGATATCGACGAGAAAGAACTCTCTAAAATCAAAAACATCGTGCAAAAGCATGTTGCCGACAAGACTATCGAATTGTCGCATGTCGTTAATCCCGACCTAATCGGCGGTTTCACTGTTACCGTCGATTCGCAGATGCTCGATGCTTCGGTGCGTAATCAATTAAAAAATTTGCGTTTAAAACTCCTAAGTTAATTTAAGATGGTAAATCCAAGTGAGATATCAGATATTCTAAAACAACAACTCGACGATGTGCGTGGCAAAATGTCGTTTGAGGAAGTTGGTACCGTCTTGGAAGTGGGCGACGGCGTTGCGCATGTCTATGGGCTCGAAAATGTAAAAGCCAACGAACTCGTTGAGTTTGAAAACGGCGTGAAAGGCGTCGCGCTCAACCTCGAGGAAAGCAACGTGGGTGTTATCTTGCTCAACAGCGTTAACAAGGTCTCGGAGAATATGAAGGTGCGCCGCACCGGCGAAATCGCCTCCATCCCTGTGGGCGAAGGGCTTTTGGGACGTGTTATCAACGTCCTCGGCGAGCCTATCGACAACAATGGTCCCATCGAGGGCTCTCTTGTTCACCTCCCGCTCGAAAGAAAGGCTCCCGGTGTTATTTTCCGTCAGCCGGTTAACCAGCCGCTTCAAACCGGTATTAAAGCCATCGACTCGATGGTGCCCATCGGTCGCGGTCAGCGCGAGCTTATCATCGGCGACCGCCAGATTGGTAAGACCGCTATCGCAATCGACACTATTATCAATCAGCGCGCCAATTTCGAGGCAGGCAAGCCGGTTTACTGTATCTATGTGGCTATCGGACAGAAAGCTTCATCGGTTGCAGCCACAGTGAACGAATTGCGTGTGCACGGCGCCCTTGACTACACTATCGTGGTAGCCGCCACAGCTGCCGATTCGGCTTCTATGCGCTATTATGCCCCCTTCGCAGGTGTGGCTATCGGTGAATATTTCCGTGATACAGGTCGCGATGCCCTTATCGTGTATGACGACCTCTCGAAACAAGCCGTTGCCTACCGCGAAATCTCCCTCGTGCTCAAGCGCCCTTCGGGTCGTGAGGCTTATCCGGGTGATATTTTCTATCTCCACAGCCGTTTGCTCGAGCGCGCAGCCAAGATTATCGACAACCAGCAGGTGGCTTCGAGCATGAACGACCTCCCCGAGGCTCTCAAGCCTATGGTGAAGGGTGGTGGCTCACTCACCGCGCTCCCTATCATCGAAACTCAGGCAGGCGACGTGTCGGCTTACATCCCCACAAACGTGATTTCTATCACCGACGGTCAGATTTATCTCGAATCCGCTCTCTTCAACCGCGGTATACGTCCCGCTATCAATGTGGGTATCTCGGTTTCGCGTGTGGGTGGTAACGCTCAGATTAAGTCGATGAAGAAAGTGGCAGGTACACTCAAAATCGACCAGGCTCAGTTCCGCGAGTTGGAATCTTTCACCAAATTCGGTGGCGACATCGACCCTGTTACAGCAAAGGTTATCGACAAAGGTCGTAAAAACGAGCGCCTCCTCATCCAACCACAGTATTCTCCTGTGGCAGTTGAGGAACAAGTTGCCGCAATCTTCTGTGGCACAAAGGGCTTGCTCGAAAACGTGCCTCTCGACAAAGTCGCTGAGTTTGAAAAAGCGTTTATCCAATTGCTTAAGGCTAAATATCAAAAAGAGGTGCTCGACGTTATCAAGGCAGGTAAGCTCACCGATGAGGTTACCGACTTAATCACTTCGTGCGCCAAAGAAGTTGCAAGCAGATACTAAAAACTGATTAAAAATGGCAACGTTACGAGAATTGAAAGGACGAATAGGGTCGGTGGGCTCCTCAGAGAAAATCACCGGCGCTATGAAAATGATTTCATCAGCCAAAATGCACAAGGCGGAGGGCGCTCTCGGCAGATTGCTGCCCTATCGAAATCAGATTCAAACAGTGATAGGACACCTTTTGAGTGCCGATGCGCAATTCACATCACCGCTTCTCGAGGCGCGCGAGGTTAAGCGCGTCGCACTGGTGGTGCTGGGCAGCGACGACGGCTTGTGCGGTGCCTTTAATATGCAAGTTTTCAAGCGTCTTCTCGAATATATCAGAGTCGCTAAGGAAAAATATGGCACCTCGCTCGAAATCACCGTTATCCCCATCGGTAAAAAGATGGTCAAGGCTGTCGCTAAACTTGCCGATTCCGGTATCTCGCTCGAGCAGTGCAATCTTAATACCCGTAGTTCATCGGTCGAAGTCCGCGACTTCACCGATGACTTGAAGGGTAGATTTGTCAACAAGGAATTCGACCGCGTCGATATCCTCTACACTCACTTCTGCAGTGTGAGCAGGCAGACAGTCGAGGTGAACTCCCTGTTGCCGGTGTCGATGGACAACCTCTTGGCTCATAGCGGCGCCTCCAAGCCCGATGCCAATAAGCCTTGTCTCTTTGAGCCGGATGCTCAGTCAATCTTCAGAAGCGTTCTCCCGCTCTTCATCCTCTCGGTGATGCAAGAAATCGTTACCGAGAATGTCGCTTCCGAGCAAGCAGCTCGCGTGATGGCTATGCAGAGCGCTAACGACAACGCCAAAACGCTCCTTGAAGAACTTCAATTGGAATACAACAAGTTGCGCCAGCAAAGTATCACTACCGAATTGCTCGATATCATTGGCGGACAATCAAATAAAGATTAGGTTGAGAAATAAGTCTAACAGTTTTATTATATTAGTGTAATTAATTTATGAGTATCAAAGATTATTTTGCATCGCTTTTCAATGGAATTGTGAGTCTCTTGAAGGGTATGCAAGTAACAGGCAGGGAACTGGTTACTCCAAAAATCACTCACCAGTATCCCGAAAACCGCGACTCTTTGGACATCCCTGAGCGCTTCCGCGCGACTCTCGCGCTCAAGTACGACGCCGATGGCAACCACAAGTGTATCGCATGCGGTTTGTGCCAGATGAATTGCCCGAATGGCACAATTACCATCGAATCTAAGATGGTGGAGATGCCCGACGGCAAGAAAAAGAAAAAATTGGTGCGTTATATGTACGACCTCGGAAGTTGCACCTTCTGTCAGTTGTGTGTCACCTCGTGCCCTCACGGTGCTATTGAATTCTCCAACGATTTCGAGCAGGCTGTGTTCACCCGCGACAAATTGGAGAAACAACTCAATTATCTCCCCGAGAAGGAAATCGAGGCTCCTGCTCCTGCAGCTGCTCCCGCCAACGATGTAAAAACAGAAATCAAATAATATGGAACAAGTAGGATCTATCGTAATGTATCTTATAATTGCGCTCGCAATTATAGTCTTTTCGGTGATGGCGGTTACCGAGCGTCGCATCTTGCGCGCCGCAACCTATCTGCTTTTCACTCTCTTTGCCGCAGCGGGCATCTATTTCATGCTCGACTACCAATTCCTCGGCGCTGTGCAGATTGCTGTATATGCCGGCGGCATTATGGTGCTTTTCGTGTTTGCTATTTTGCTCACACACAAGCCCGGTGAGAAGACTGCGCTGTTGTCGTCGAAAAAGAAAGCATTGGGTGCCATCGCCGCTCTGTTGTGCGCTGTGGTTTCGGGAGTGGCTGTGTTCACTCAGCTCTCGTTTGCCACTGCTCGACTCGGTGAAAATCCCGGTGTGGATATGTCAGCCATCGGTGAGACTCTCATGGGCACTGCCCGCTCGCAGTATCTCCTCCCATTCGAGGCTGTCAGTGTGTTGTTATTGGCTTGTATAATCGGTGGTATTGTTGTCGCCCGTAAAAAATAGTAAGATATGGAACAATCAGTTTATTTCTACATTATCCCCAGCATTGTAATGTTTTGCTGTGGCGTTTACGGCTTCATCACCCGAAAAAATATGATTGCGATTCTCATATCGCTTGAATTGATGCTCAATGCTGTCAACATCAACTTCTCCGTTTTCAACCGTTTCCTTTTCCCCGACCAGATGGAGGGCATGTTCTTCGCGCTCTTCTCCATTGGTATCGCGGCTGCCGAAACGGCGTTGGCAATCGCTATTATCATCAATATCTACCGCGAAGTGAAGGATATCGATATTAATGAACTCACCAAAATGAAATTTTAATCGCTATGGAATTTTCTTATACAATTTTGGTCTTAATCATTCCTGTCGTGATGTTCCTTCTCTTGGGAATCGGCGGCAAGTGGATGAGTAAGCAGTTCGCCGGTGTCTTAGGCACTTTGGCGATGGGCGTTACCACCATTATCGCATATTCCATTGCCCTTACTTATTTCTTCGGAACCACTCAAGGGCAGATTGTCGATGGTGTTCGCCAGCAATTGCAAGTGCTTGATTTCACTTGGCTTCAATTTACCGATAATCTCGTTATTAAACTCGGTGTGCTTCTCGACCCGATTACGGCTATGATGCTCATTGTCATCTCCACCGTGTCGTTTATGGTGCACCTCTATAGCCTCGGTTATATGCATGGCGAAAAGGGCTTCCAGCGCTACTACGCTTTTCTTTCGCTCTTCACTTTCTCCATGCTCGGTCTTGTGGTAGCTACCAACATCTTCCAGATGTACATCTTCTGGGAGCTTGTGGGTGTTTCGTCTTATTTGCTCATCGGCTTCTATTACACCAAGCCTGCCGCTGTGGCTGCAAGCAAAAAGGCGTTTATCGTTACCCGTTTTGCCGACCTCGGCTTCCTCATTGGTATTCTCATTCTTTCGTTCTACTCCAATACCTTCAACTTCCTCGACCTCACTACCAATCCGGGTGCCGTTGTTGCAACAGCCGGTGGCGCAACTTTCATGGGTTGCTCGGTGATGGCTTGGGCGTTGATTCTCATCTTTATGGGTGGTGCCGGTAAGTCGGCTATGTTCCCATTACACATTTGGCTTCCCGATGCTATGGAGGGCCCGACACCGGTTTCGGCTTTGATTCACGCCGCTACAATGGTTGTGGCTGGTGTTTATCTTGTCGCTCGTCTCTTCCCGCTTTATGCTCAGGAGCCCGGAGTGCTCGAAATCATCACAGTGGTGGGCGCAATCACCGCTCTCTATGCCGCTATCGTTGCATGTGTGCAGAGCGACATCAAGCGCGTGCTCGCTTTCTCCACTATCTCTCAGATTGCATTCATGATCACCGCCCTCGGCGTTGCTCGTCCCGAATTGCATGAGGGAGTTGGCTACATGGCTTCTATGTTCCACCTCTTCACTCACGCAATGTTCAAGGCGTTGCTCTTCCTCGGTGCCGGTGCTATCATCCACGCTGTTCACAGCAACGAAGTTGATGCAATGGGCGGTCTTCGCAAATACATGCCCATCTGCCACATCACATTCCTCATCGGCTGTCTCGCAATCGCAGGTATTCCTCCTTTCGCAGGTTTCTTCTCGAAAGACGAAATCCTTGTTGCAGCATTTGAAAACAGTCCTCTTTGGGGCACTTGGCTCACAGTGGTTGCCGGTATGACAGCGTTCTATATGTTCCGTGTTTACTATCTCATCTTCTGGTGGAACAATCCTGATTTCGGCGAGCACAAGCCTCACGAAGCTCCCGCAGTGATGACAATTCCGCTCATCTTCCTTGCTGCTGTGTCGTGCGTTGCCGGTTTGATTCCATTCGGTGAGTTTGTAACTTGGAATCGCGAGGTTTACCACATCCACCTCAACTACACTGTTGCAGGCACAAGCGTGGTAGTAGCTCTCATTGGCATCGCTCTCGCAACAGTGCTCTACCGCAAGGAAAACAGCATCCCCGAAAAGATGCAAAACGCCGTTCGCGGTCTCTGGACAGCGGCTTATCACCGCTTCTATATGGATGAGCTCTATCAGTTCATTACTCACAAGATTATTTTCGCTCGCATCTGCAAGCCTATCGCTTGGTTCGACCGCCACATCATCGACGGCACCATGGATATGTTTGCCAATGTCACCAACAAGGTGTCGGTTGCAATTCGCGGTCTCCAGTCGGGAAGCATCCAAGCCTACATCCTTGTTTATTTCGTTGGTGTCTTGCTCATCGCGTTAATCACTTGGCTATGTCTAATCTAATCGAAGTATTTGCGATATAAACCGTTACAATTATGATTTGGGAAAACATATTAATATATTTTGTAGTAATCCCTGTTCTCATGCTCGCATCACTTGCGCTTAGTAAACGCATGGCAGTGATTAGAACAATCTGTGTTGTTGGAGCCACAGCGCTGCTTGCTCTCTCGGCAGTGGTTACCTACCAGTTCCTCGCTCTTCGCGAAGCCGGTAACCAGGCTCCGATGCTCTTTACAGGTTCTTGGATGTGGTTTGAGCCACTCAACATTCATCTCGCACTCGGTGTGGATGGAATCTCGATTGTGATGCTCATCCTCTCGTCGATTATCGTTTTCGCAGGTGTTTTCGCCTCCTGGAAAATCAATCCGCTCCCCAAAGAGTATTTCATGTGGTTCTGCTTGTTGTCAACAGGTGTGTTTGGCTTCTTCATCAGCATCGAC
>SFER01000039.1 GCA_004557195.1 Bacteroidales bacterium
AAAGTGATTTTGTCGCCATCGACAGATACTTTAATAGAGCCATCCTTTGCAAAGCCGTATTTGTTGATTTGATTACCCTTTTCATCGTAGAACGACAAATTAGTGCCCATTGGTAACATCATTCCGTAGTTTTCATACAAAGTGCCTGAGAGGAATTTGCCCGGCTCGTAAGGACCGTTAATAACATCGGCAACGGTATATTCACCTGCAAGATTGTTGATATCCATGTGTTCGGTATATTTGGTAATCAAACTCAAGTTAATCACCTCACCGGCGCCATCGACAAATCCACCCTCATCAATCGGAGTGTTGAACAAAGCCATGGTGTACATGCCATAAGTTTTGTTATAATCTGTCTGGTAGCGACCACCCATATTAACTACATTCACATTCATATCCTCGGTAAGAGTTTTGTAGGCTTTCGGGTCTTGGTTGTCATATTCCACTGTACCATGATAGGTTACATGAATGTTTTGAATATTTCCAAGAGTTGCGTTTGGCTCGGCAAAACCGCCCTTGAAATCCAATGAGGCAGTACCATCGGCATTATACGACACATTCAATGCGCCATGGCTCAACGGGAAGACATAGCCTTGCGGAGCACCGTCTTCAAATCCTGTGCAATAGAGTACACAGAACCAAGAGTCGCCCAGATAGAGTGAATAGTTTTCAAAAGATTTGTTAGCTTCATATCGTCCTGCAGCAAGGTTGCAGTTTGCCGAACTGTTGACCGGGTCGGGAGCAATAGGATAAACGCGGAGTATCATTTGACCCACTTCGGTGGGGAGACCGTTTGCCATCGGTTTGTCGCTAAATCGGAGGTTGTATTGGCGGTTGCCATAATAAATAGAAGTTGCGTAGGTTGCTTCCTGCTCAAAATCGTACGTAACAGGGTCGGTGAAAGTGATAGAGTCGAGTTGGCTATATTCAATTTCTTTCACTTCGCCCGATTTGAGGTGGATGAGTGCGCTGCGCGATTGAGCAAATGATATTGTAGAAGCGAGCAACATGGCTGCTAATAATAATGTCTTCTTCATAATTATGATGTTTGTCTGTTTGTAATAAAGGTTGATTTTCTAAGTATTTATTTTTTGATTTTGGCAGTCTTGTTGCCGATTTTCACCACGTAGATGCCGCTCGACAATGCCGAAATATCGACCTGTTCGCCGCGCCACTTGTCGTTGCGTTGCATGAGAGCGCCGTTGGTGCCGTAGATGTCGAGGCGGGTGGCTTCATTGCCTTCCCAACCATTCACGATAAGGCTGTTGCCATCGCGCGGAACATACACTGTGATTTTCGACACTCGGTCGGTCTTGAGCCCCTCGACAGCCGAAGGAGAACCTTTTCCAAATGAAATTTTCTTGATTTCATCGATAGCATAGGTTGTCCCTTCCGAATCCGAGGCAACAATTTTTAATGCAGTATCGTCGAAGGCGATTTTTGTGATAGCATCGACATCGTAGCCGGTGGACTCTCCCGATGCCGAGGTCACTGTCACTAAATCGGTGGCAAACATGCTACCCGACAATAGCAATGACGAGATTAATACAATTAGTTGATTCTTTTTCATAAAAAATAATTAGTTTTGATTAATTTGGCGCAAAGATATTCACAATTATTTATAAATAAAAGAAAAATCTGATATTTTTTAAGTATATCGGTCATATTTATTTCAATTAGCCACAATTTTATACATTTCCCCTTGTGGCATCGCAGCCGCCACATGGCGTGTAGCGAGATGTCGCAAAGATACAACCACATCGCGGGTGGGAACGGCATTTCGCAGCATTATCTGCTTTTTAACCTCGCTTTAACACACCCGGGCGCTACAGGGGCGTACCTTCGGCACGCAGTCGTGGGAGCCATTTCCCAACCCCCTGCACAACTGCGTAAGTGCAGGGTTACGATCAGGCACGCCACTTCGTGGCTTTCCGTCGGGCGCAGCCTCCGCACACCGGCTCTGCGAAGCAGAGCACCACACCGCCCATCACCGGGCGCAGCATCCGCACACCGGCTCTGCGAAGCAGAGCACCACACCGCCCACCACCGGGCGCAGCCTCCGCACACCGACTCTGCGAAGCAGAGCACCTCACCGCCCACCACCGGGCGCAGCCTCCGCAACGATGGAGACGATAACCGGAGGCGGACATTTTTGCTACCCCGTGAGGGGTTGCAGCCGTGCGTAGCCCCGTATTTCGCCGACCTGGGTGTCGGCGACATGCGGGGACCACCGATGGGCACCCCAAATTGCCACCCCGGAGGCGGTGGCAAGCCGTCATCGCACCATGCGACCCTACGAGCCACACCTGTGATACACAGCACGTTGCACGCAACACCATGGCGGAAGCGACAGCCCCGCACCACCTCCGGGGTGCGATTTGGGTGAGACACCACCACGCCCTCCCCGCATGTCGCCACGCCCCCGCGTGGCGAAATACGGGGCTACGCACGGCGCCAACCACCTCCGGGGTTGGAGATTACATAGCCTTTGGTCATCGTCTCCGCACCGGCGGAGAAGTAGCGATTGCTTTCCGGTAGGGCGGCGCTACAAAGATACGACACAAATCGTGGTTAAATTTGGTGAAATCGCCATTTCGGGGACAAAAACCATTTTTAACGTTGTTTTCGGCTGTATCTTTGCTCCGAAACCGCGCAAAAACAGGAAATGCAGACCGAAGTCTACATTTCCGTGTATTTTATGGCGATCGCGCTATTTGCGACGGCGTACCGAGCGTGTTGCCGAGCCGCTACTCTTGGGCGCTTTTTGCTCCTTCACTTTCGGTGCCTTTTTCTTCTTTTCAGAGGTGCTTGAAGTGGATTTCAAGCCGCGCTTGGTGCTGCGTTTTGTCGCAGGCTTGGTCTCGGAGGCTACAACCTCGCGGTTCTCCACTTTCTGCGCGGTGTCGGCTGCAGCGGCCTCAGCCTCGGCGCGTGCCTGGAGTTCCTCGCGAGTAGGCACCCAGAGATGTTTGCCGTAGGAATTGAGGCGATTGTCGATGCTGTCTTGCGCGCGACGGAGGTCGTCGGGGTCGGGATACATCTGCATGAGCGAGAGGTTTTTGAGGTTTCTTGTCTTGTAGATGTCGCCCTTGTAGAGACGGAGCATGAAGAAATCGTCGTAGTTGTATTTCTCGAGGTTGTTGTCGTTGTCGGTGAAGACATATTGCTGCGAGAGAGTGGCGCGCAGGGCGTCATATTTAATCCAGAACATAGGATATTTCACAGCCTCGCCACCGAAGTCGCCGGCGCGGTGGAGCACCGGGCAGATAGCCTCGATTTTCTGGTTCATGCGGTTGCTCACACGGTCAAACTCCCAGCGCTCGAGCACATAGTAGCTGAGCACCTCGTTGCAAGGCACGTCACTCTCCTCGATGGTGAACTTGGGGTTCTTCTCGGTGCTTCCTTTAGCCTCGGTGTAGAGGATGTGGAAGCGGTCGAGCATGTCGCGAACTTTGATTTTATATTGGTCGGTGAACACTTCCCTGCCATCGAGATATTCATAGGCGGCAACCTGATTGTTGGCAATCAAGCGCATGATGATGCGGAAGAGGTTTTCCTGGTTCTCGGTCGGCTCCTCGGGATAATAGAGCGCCATGTTCTGCTCGTTGGTGAGGTCGAGGGAGCGATAAATCACTCGCATCCACACAAGGTCGGCATCCGACACCTCTTCATCCTCATAGAAGGCTTCCATGCGCGGCGTTACGCCCGGCTGTGCCGAATTTTTCTTGTCGTTTTCGCCTGTGCGTTTCTTCACCACCCCTTGGGCTACGGCATCGCAGCAGCCAATCACTGCCACGAGCGCCACGAGCGAAATTACTTTAAATATTTTCATAACTATATGGATATTAAAGCGTTATTACTAATTTACAATCACCTCCATCGGAGCGAGGACGCGCTCGATGCCGTCGGGACCCACCGCTTTCACGCGCGAGATGTAGAAGCGCTTGCCGCGCGAGAGGCGACGGAAACTATTCTTCTGGCGCTCGGAGAATGCGGCACCGTTGCTCACTTCGGGGATGGCGTTGCCCATCGAGTCGAAGAACACGGTCTCGAAACTCAGCACTTTGTAGGTTACGTTGAGCAGGTCGTCGTCGATGGCGGCTTCGATGCCGGGAGCGGCAAGGAGGAGCGTCTTGGCAAATGGCCGACCGCCGCGATAGCGGTCTTTGTTTCCTTTGCTGTCGTTATAGGTGATGAATGGCATCGGGTCGGGCAGTTTGCGCACACGGAAATTGGTGGTGGCAACAGTCTGCGAGCGCCCGTCGATGGTTGCTGTAACGGTTACCACAGCCTCGGCACCCACTTTGGTGGGGTGAGCAATCCATTGGTCGCCGTTGCGAGTGAGTGTTCCGTTGGTCATCGATGCCGAAATGGCGTTGTTGGGGATGCCGGGCACCGCGATAGAAATCGGGTTGTTGATACCGGCATAAAGCACATTCATCATGGTTGCCGACACCGTAGCCATAGGCTCTACGACGGTGTAGGAGGAAGAAAATTCGTGCTTGGTAATCGAGCCGTCGCCGTGAGGCACCTCGATATAGCCTGAATAGTCGAACACACCGGTGCGGGCTGTAGCCACTTCATACAAGCCGCGGTCGTTGGCGAGTTTTTCGCCGTTGATATAGACGATTGGGCGCTGGGTGGTATCCACAGCCGCCATGATGATGTTGGCGGTGTATCGGCTGCCGCGCATCACGTTGCGCGACGAGGGGATTACGAATGCGTTCATCTCGTTCACCCTCACATCGCCTGCGTCGATGTTGGTGATGAGTGCGCCGAGAGCCTCACCCTCGGCATAGCGGATGTCGCTCTGAATCTTCGACAGGAGCGTTACCGCAGCCACCACAGGCATGTTTTCAAACATGGTTTCTTCCCACGATTTGAGCGAGATATTGCCCGGGGTTGCTTTCACGTCGGTGGTGAGAGTTTTCGATATGATGTCGCGCTTGATAGAATCGGTGAGGATTTGCGACACATAGTCGCGGAATGAGTCTATCGAGAGGCGGAGTCGCTCCCCTTTGCCGGTGCCGGGCGCGAGCATCACATAGGATGCAGCCTCCAGATTGTCCTGCCCCTTGATGTTGTCGAGGGTGGCATCGGCGCCGTCGGCACTGCGCACAATCGCGAGTTTGAGCGAATCTACAAAGGTGTATAAACTATTGGTTTCGCCACACAGTTCCACCGCCTTGCCATACCACACACCCCCTTTTTCGGGGTTCTGCTCGTTGAACGCCTTGAGTTGTTCCAGCAAGGCTTGGTTGCGCGCCGTGAGAGTGCTGTTGGTGCGCACCATTCCCGCCTCCACCTGGGTGAAGCCGTTCAGGACGTCGCTCGACACGTTGAGTGCGAGCATGGCGGTGAGGACGATATACATGAGGTTTATCATCTTCTGCCTCGGCGACATTCTTGCTATGGTTTGTGAACTTGCCATGTCCTAAATTGTGAGATGATTAAGCGTTGTTGTCATTGGGGTTGTTGCGGCGGTTGGCGTCGCGGATGATGTCATCTACCGACGGAGGCATGTCCATCGAGGGCATTCCGGGGCGGTACATGTTCACGGTCATAGCCTTGAGCATCTTGTCATACACGCCGTTGAGCTGCTGCATGTAGCGGGCCATGCGCTCGGTTTCCTCGCAATAGCGCACGCTGGCGTTGGTGGAGCGCTCATACATGTCGCGGATGTCTTTCAAGCCGGTGTTGATGCGGTCGATGCTGTCGAGTTGCGACGATATGCTCTTGAGTTGGATTTCATAGATGGTGTTGAGACCGCCGATGTTGCGATTGAGGTCGCTCATCTGATCTACATAGCCGCGCGAACTCGAGGAGATGGTCTCGCTGTTGTCGGTAATCGAGCGATAGGACGCGAGGAGTGTCTCGCTCACGTTGTTGAGAGCCTCGGTGGTGGCTTTGAGGCGGTCCATCTGCTCGGCGATGCCCGAAAGTTGGCTCAGATAGTTCTGAGTGGCATTGGTGAGTTCAGCCATTTTCGACAGTTGCTCGCTTGCCGCCGACATTCTGGCGATGCTTTCCGAGAGGCTCAATGTGTCGGCTTCGCTCAACGCTATCCCTTCGGGGATGCCTGCAGCGCGACGTGCGTCGCCACCGCTCACTGTGCCGTCGGTTGCGTTGCCGCTGCCGCCGTTAATCACGATTCCGCCTCCGCCGTTGAAATCGGGGCGGTCATCGGGGTCTTTGGTTTTGAGAACAGGGAACACCTCTTCCCAATGGTATTCTTTGCTCGGACGGTCGAATGCTGTGAGCACAAACATAAGCACCTCGGTGCCCATACCCACGGCGAGGAGGGTGTTGCCGCCCGGGAGGTGAAGAATCTTGAACAAGGCACCCCAGATTACCACTGCGGCACCGATACTATAGGCGAAATTGAAAAATCTTTGACCTTTCTCTCCCGAAAGGAATTTTTCCACTACATTTTTATATCTTTTTATCTTGCCCATGTCTGTTAAGTTCGATTTGATTTGTTATGTATCTGTTTGTTATTTCTTTCCTTTGGCAAAGCCGATTTGGGTTCTCACGCAGCGGAATCCGATGTAGGAACGTTGCTCGTTGGCATATTCCCACATGCGCACATCGGCGCGGATGTCACGAGCCACATCTTTCCACGAGCCGCCGCGCACAATCTTGCGGGTCATCTTGTAGGGGTCTTCTTTGGCTGCGTTGTAGCGGTATTCCGGGTTGAGGTCGGAGGTGAGTTTACCCACGCTTTCGGTGTAGGCAGTCGAGGTCCACTCGCTCACATTACCCGCCATGTCATACAACCCGAAATCGTTTGGCTCGTAGGTTGCCACTTTCGAGGTGATGAGGTTGCCGTCTTTCACATAGTTACCTTCCATAGGTTTGAAATTGGCATAGAAGCAACCGCGTTCGGCAAGCGGGAGGTCGCCTTCCCACGGATATTTGTTGGCATCGACGCCGGCGCGGGCTGCATATTCCCATTCAGCCTCGGTGGGGAGGCGGTAAGGCTCGACATAGACGCCCTGGCGTCCGAGCGAGCGGCGCAAGTAATCGGTGCGCCATGCGCAGAAGGCTGTCGCCTGGTCCCAACTTACGCCCACCACCGGATAGTCGTTGTATCCGGCGTTGGAGAAATACAATCTCACATACGGCTCGTTGTAGGCGTTTTCAAAGTCGTTCACCCACACTGTCGTGTCGGGATATACATTCACGATGTATGTGTTGAGGAAATCATAGTCTCCTGTGAGTCGGCGGCTTATTGTCTCGCGAATCACCACGCCCTCGTCGTTGACATAGGCGGTGTCTTTCGAAATCATCGGCAATTCGTTGGACACAGCGTGGTCGGTGTTATAATCGCGACGAGTGGGGTCGAGGCGATATTTGCGCTTGGCAGCCTCGGTGTGGTTGAAGATTTCGTAGCGGAAATTGAGTTGGGTGGGGTCGAGTTCGCGAGCACCGGTGATTGGGTTGGTGCGATACACGCTCTCGATGGCACGGGCCTCGTCTTCGGTGGGGTTGCGCCACGGAATCGGGCGATTCCAGTTCAAATGGGGCTTGATGGGATTCCCCTCGCGGTCTTCCTCGATTTTGAAAATCTCGTTGCCACCATAGGCGGGGTCGGCAAGACGCTCGCGGATGATAGAATCGCGCACCCAGAACACAAACTGCTTGTATTTGGAGTTGGTGATTTCGGTTTGGTCCATCCAGAAGGCATCCACCGAGATTCCGCGCTGGTCGGCGCGAATATTATCCACACTGTCGTTGGCGGCAGGTCCCACTTTCATCGAGCCACGGTCGATGAGCACCATGCCGTAGGGGGTAGGTTCACTGAACACCGCGCCGCCGATGCCGGTAACTTCACCGCCATTCGACATGCTGCTTCCTCCACCCTTCGACGACATGCACGAAGTGAGAGCCGATGTTGCCAATACGATATATAACAAAAGTTTCTTCATAATCATTACATTATGCGTATGCTCTTATGTTTGTTTTTATTTTTGTCTCCTAAGTTTAATTTCAAATTATACCCCACGAAAAACTCGTGGCTGCCGCTGCTCGCCTTGTTGATGGCGCTCAACGCATAATCGTAGGCATAGCCCACGAAAAAGTTCTTTATCTCGGCGCCCAGCATTAGCGAAATGGCATCGCTTGTGCGGTAGGCGATACCGCCCGAGAGGAACTTGTTGTACATCACCCTCATAGTGATGTCGGCTTGCGTGAAGCCGTTGCTGTTGCACACCAACACCGAGGGCTGCAATTCAAATAACGTATTTTTGAGCGGAATATTGCTTCCCGCCATAAAATAAAATGCGCGTTTCACTTTTGCCTCATACGATTGCTCGCTCGCCTGGTCGGTGCCGAGGCTTATCGTGGGCTGGTTGATATGGGTTGCCGAGATGCCCGCCCAGAACCATTTGTGGGTGTAGAAAACGCCCACCGAGGCATCCAGCGAGGTGCCATGCACATCGGTTGTGGGTATCGCCTCGTCGGTGCTCGAACTTCCCGAGCCTCCCACGCCGTCGCGGCTTGTGGTGCCGCCGTCGCCGCCCACATCGTCGGGGAGCACTACTTCCGAACCCTTGAATGTTTGGTCGGCAAGTCCTGCCTGGAGTCCTATCGTGAGCCGACCCTTGAGGAATTTGAAGCCGTAAGCCACCTGTGCGGTGAAGTTCATATTCTTGTAGAGGCCGATACTCTCCTGTTGCATCACAAGTCCGGCGCCGAGGCGCTTTCCGAGCAACTTAAACGGCGAGTCGGCGGTGATGAGGAACGATTTGGGAGCGTTGTCTATCCCCACCCACTGCATACGCATTCCGCCGCGCAGACGGATGAAGTCGGTGGAGCCGATAGCCGCGGCATTGTAGTAGTTGGGCACTGTCCAATATTGGGTGTAGGCGACATCGTCCTGTGCCTGAGCAAGTAGCCCGAGCGCCATCACCATCACCATTATTGCGACATATATCTTTTTCATCTCTGTTATTCAAAATAAAACGAAAGCACCACCATCTGTTGCGTTACCTTCTTGAGCGAATTTGTGTATTTGAGCATCGAGGGGTCGTCCGACAAGTCGGGGCGGTCGTGCTTCAAGGCGTCTGTGAGTCCGAAACAGAATTTCAACTCGGGGCAGAACTTGAAAAACGGCAGATAGAAATCGCAGCCAAATCCCACCGAGAGCATAAAATCGGTGGATTTAAACTGCAACAAATCGCTGCGTTTCTTCGACACATCGAAGGTTGCCATAACCCCGGTGAGCACGTAGGGGCGCATATTGCGGTAACGCTCCGCCGAGATTTTCAAGTCGAGCGGCAGCAACACATAGTTGTTCTTAACATTCTGCTGCTCACGCTCTTCGCCATTCACGTTGTGCATCTTCACCACCTTGTTGCCGAAGCACATACCCGGCGAGAAGCGCAGATTGAAATGCTTCCCGAGACGCAAGTCGGCAAGCACAGTAACATTGAAGCCGGGCGAGAACGACGGGATTTCAATATACCAACTCTCACCGTTTTCAGTTACATAGCCGTTGTGGGTAAACTGAAAATCTTGCGTGTGAGTGCCCACCGAAAAGCCCAGGTGCCAACGTTTGTTATCGACATAAGGGCGATTCAGAATCTTGTCGTTATCCTGTGCCTGCGCACCCAAAGCGGTGGCTACAAGCAACATAAACAGCACAATATGTTTAATTTTCGCATAATTCATTATTGTATTAACGCAAAATATCCCTTGTTATTGCACATCCCCCGATTTTTTCTTCACCACCCTCGGGCATAGCCTATTCGCCCCATTGGTCCTATGGAGCATCCGGCACAAAGCCACAGCGTGTCGCAAAGATACAACCCAATCGCCCCAAGAACATGCATTTCGCCACATTTTCGTGAATTTAACCTCAATATAACACACCACCACGCAGCGCAAAATGTTAAATCAAACTTAAAAAGCCGGAATCGGCGCAAAACGCACGCATCCCCTCCCCAGCCGCATTATCTTTGCCCCCGAATGCGCCTCATTTCGCTTCATTTTATCACAAATCACACATTTTTTGCAGAAATTTGAAATTTCTCCTTCATTTTTTCTTTCATTTTATAAATTTTCATTACTTTTGCCGCAGAATCAAACCCAAAAACATATTTTCAAACATTTTGAGATTATTATTTTTTCAAACCAATATATTTCTTACAATGAAAAAGTCAGTACTATTTCTTGCCTCTGTATTGTGTGGCGCAAGTGTGTATGCCGCCATGCCGCCCGTAAAGAGCGTTGAGGCTACTTCCGTTTCACATCATTTAGTTTCCACTTCAACAATGCTCGCCCCCAAGGCCGGCGATGTTGTCGTGCTCAAATCGCAGCAAATAGGCGAGAACGCCGCTATCCAAGTGGTGAAAGACTCACGAGGAATCGTGTCGAAACGCATTGTTAAAGGTTCTGCCGCTGTCCGCAAGGCTAATGCCGCCCTCAAATCCACCGAAGGAATCTCGCTCCAAGAGAGCTTCGAAGGCTGGGACGGCTCTGCCAAAGACTGGCTCCCTGCAGGTTGGAGCGAAATCAACTCCAGCGCCGAACTTGCAGCGCTTGAAGGTGGCGCTTTCACTTGGCAAACATCCACCAATTCCAGCGGTCTTCTCCTTAATGCCATCGATGGCAACAATTATGCCATAATCTATTTTGCCAGCTCCACAAACGAACAAGATGAACCTGTGGAATTGGCGCAAGACGAATGGCTTCTCTCCCCCGTATTCACCCCTACAGCCGGCGAAACGCTCTCTTTCAGTGTTGGTTACGCTCCTATCTTCCTCTTCGACCTTAGAAATGAAAATATCGATTGGGGTACTATGTCGTTCATCAACAAACTCAAATCCACCACTCTCCAAATCCTTATCCGCGAGGGTGATGGCGAATGGACGCTCCTCAAAGACCTCTACGATGATTGGAAAGATACCGACCTCATGACTCTTTTCGACAAGTATTTCTCCAACGAGTGGTATAACTACTCTTTCTCGATGGCAGACTATGCCGGAAAGAAAATCCAAGTGGCTTTCCGATTCGTGGGGCAATATGGCAACACCATGCAACTTGACGCCATCCAATCGGCTCTCCAAAAAACTTCGGCTTCCTACACAATCCCTGAAGGCGCTTGCTACTGGGGTCTCACCGACCAATACAACCTCTTCGACAATGACGATTCCGCCAAACCGATTGTCCAAGTGGGCGCCTATGCTATGACCCTTTGGGAGGGTATTGCCTCGAAAAACGCCGAGTCTTTTGCTTGGAATTGGACCGATGCCGAGGGTGTTGAGACAAAAGGTGACAAAATAAATTTCGGCACCATGTATTATCCTACCGAAAACAACGAATTCGCCTCTGCGCCCACATTCACCACAAGTGCTCCCGGCGCTCTCAGCGACTCTTTCACATTAGATGCTCTCATCAGCGCAGGTGGCAAGCCTTCTAATGGCACCGAGTTATTCCCTCTCACCAATGCCAACATCGTCAACAACGGATTCACTTTCATTTCCTATGGTGGGGTTCCTGTTTTCGGCTACAATAGCAATAGCGATGCCACTTGGACCAAAATCTATTTCGGCTCGAGTGCCACTCCTACAGAAACTCAAAAGGCTCATGTGAGCGGTCTTGCCGCATTCTATGATCATACCATCTTTGACGTTGCATCTTATCTCAATCAAGTTTCTGTTCAAGGTATCGGAACTCTCGCTTCTACCGACAAACTTGCTATCGACATCTACTCTATCGACAAAGATGGCGAAATTAAAAGTGTTGTCGCTACCGGCAAATTCTCCAAGAATGAGAGTTTCACTGCCGGAAGTTATGTCTATAACACTCTCTTATTCGACATTACCGATAAGGAAGGAAATCCATTTGTATTCGACCAGCCAATTTATGTAGTGTTCACAGGCTTCGATGTCGAAGGTAACGACTTCACCGTCCTTCAAGACGTTGACTATGAAGGTCCTTCCACCGGATGCTTCTTGGTCGACTACACATCCGGTGGCAGCACTACTAAATACATCTCGCCTATCAATATATTCAAAAGTAGCAAAGGCGAGATGAACGGAAACTTCCTCATCAACCTCTACACCGAGCAGCCTTGGCTCTCTATCGTCGGCGATAGTGAAGTCGAACTTGCAGGCAGCAACAAAACTGCATCGTTCTTATTCGATAGTTACTACAGCCACGACAAATTCGACTTCTCATTCAAAAACGCCGACTACTCAACTGCAGACTGGATTCACTACACAATCGGAGAGACAGAAACAAACGACTTCAGCCTTAATGTAACAGTCGATGACCTCCCCGACGGCGTTCAGTGGCGCGTGGCATACATCACAGTTGATGATGGTTTGTGGATTGCTAATGCCCAAATCACCCAAAGTAAGACTTCGGGTGTTGAGGCAATCACAATCGCATCACCGGTGAAACTCATCGATGGCAACATCATCGTTGAGGGCGCACAATCCGACATCAACGTGTATAACCTCGCCGGCGCAGTGGTAGCAACCGCCTCGGCACAGGAAGGCAGCACAATAATCGACGCATCGTCGCTCGGTAGCGGCATCTACCTCGTCCGCATCGGCGACAAAGCCTACAAAATCCGCAAATAACAAATTTGCATCCCCGGGGGCGCATCGCGCCCCCTTTTTTTGTGTACGCACACAGCCACCGACAGCGCAGCCCATTCGCCCCTTTGACCTGAAACAGATAGCCCCATGTCAGCCACAATAGCCACACCATGCGCTGCTAAAGCAGCGCTAAGTCGGGCGCAGCGTAGCGTCCGCCCCTCCGCCCGCGGCTGAGAGTGCCGCAAGCAGAAATGGAGAGTGCCGCAAAGCGGCTAACCTGTTCATAACGACCCGGCACTTACGAAGTTGTGCCGGGATCAGAAATACATATAGAGAGTGCGTGCCAAAGGTACGCCCCTTGAAGCATAGCGGCGAAGCAAGACACCACAAAGATACAACCTATTCACACCAAGAATCCGCATTTCACACCATTTCCCGCCATTTAACCTCACTTTAACACTCTCCCAGCGCTGCTCACGCAGCGCACCCCATTGGTCCCATTAGCCCTATCCCCCAGCGCTGCCCCGCAGCGCAAACGTTAAATCAATCTTAAAAAGCGCAATCCTGCGCGAAATGCACGCGACCCCTCCCCTGCCTCACTATCTTTGTCGCAAAAAACAAAATTACAAATCCACAACCCATTCGCCGTTATTTCTCTGCCCTATATGTTTAATCACACCGAACTCCCTAAGAGTTTTCAACTCTTTATTTACCGTTGTACGACCAATATGAAGTTGTTCTGCTATTTGCATTGTGGTTATACTTGGTGTTTTAATCATCAATTCAACTATTTTCTTTTGTGTCAATGATAATTCTAAATTCTTCTTAGAGTTGGGTCGATAGAATGTCACCGTGAACATTCCTTCCGTATCGAATTGCGGTTCACGTAACCCTGCTTGCTTCATCTCCATCTTCATGCGAGGTATGCCCGACCCAATGTGTTCTACAAGATGCATCCTTGTGAACAACCCGAATAACAGAGGATTACGAGATAGGCTCTTTTTCCCGAAGTTCCTTGCAACCGCAGGCAATAAAACACCCGGATTACTCACCTCCACTCGGTCTTCATATATTTCAACAGTAATACTTGCTCCTTGCTCTTCATAATCTCTATGAGCTAATGCATTAATTACCGCCTCTTTAAACACCTCAAGTGGTATTTCCCATCTCTCAGTTCTAGGTCCGGTTCCTTTTATCTCGTATTCAACTTCCAATTTTGATTGTAACCATTGCATGCAATTTGTATATTGTTGCACAAGTGGACCTCCAAAAGTTTTGTCATCCAAAATATATACTTTATCACATCCCTTAAACATCACACACCTTATTACTGCATGATAAAATACATTTTCAGGGTGAGAGGCAAAAAACAATATACCTCCACTTTTCGGCAAATTATCATCATCAAAAACTCTAAGACTATCAAGAAGTTGATTGTTATTTACATCAAAATATATATGTGCTTCCTTTTTAAAAGTTTCAATAGTATTTTCATCCAATTGCTCAATTAGATTAAAACGAGGTATAGGTATTGCATCAAAATAAACCCTTTCATTATATTGGAATAATTCACGTATCTCAGCAGCATTTGTCAATTTCTGACTATTGGTTCCTTCACGCAAAAATGTGTTACCATTGATGAAATATGGCTTATTTTTGCCCGA